>JAEKNW010000150.1 GCA_016838885.1 Candidatus Cloacimonadota bacterium | reverse complement strand
AACTTCCATAATTCTCCCGAATATATATATTATATGCGTTCGAATTCTGTAAGTTATTTTGCTAAAAGAATCTGCACTCTTCTCTAAAGCTCTACTGCATCATTCGGGTTAAATTCATAAGGAGAAATATGAAGGTTCTCATTGTTTCGGATACTCATAATAATATATCTTTGCTTAAGAAGGTGTTAGCTAATAATAAGTTTGATATGTTGTTTCATTTAGGTGATTATTATGATGATCCTCATAAGGCTGATTTTGCTAGGTATGGTAAGTCCCTTCATCGGGTTCCAGGTATATATCATCCCGGGTATTTAGATCATAGCTTAGATGGGATTGAAACACTTGATATCTCAGGGTTTAGGATTAGCTTAGTTCATAGTATAGATGATATTAATTTTACTAAGGTAGCTAATCAACTCATCTTTTATGGTCATACTCATATTCAAAGACTTCATAAGTTTGATTCAAACATCCTGATTAATCCCGGGCATTTAAAAGCCCGGATAGACAGAGAGCAGCCTGCCTCTTATATTATTATGACATTTAAAGACTTAGAAGTTCTAATAGAGATGTATGAAGTAGAAACAGGGTTAGTTAAAACCTATAAGATTATTAAACATAAAGACAATAAATTGGAGTTATTTATATGATGGAAAATCAATTTATTCCCAAGAATGAGAATAGTTATAATCTCAAACCTTTGTTAAATGAAATTAGAAAAGTTATAGTTGGTCAGGATTATATGGTTGAGCGTATTTTAATAGGATTATTAGCTGATGGTCATATCCTCATTGAAGGTGTTCCCGGCTTAGCAAAAACCTTAACTGTCAGCACAATTGCCGATGCTCTTGATGTTGAATTTAAGAGAATTCAATTTACTCCTGATTTACTTCCCGCAGATATTACGGGTACACTAATCTATAATCAGAAGACAAGTGATTTCACTGCTAAAAAGGGTCCTCTATTTGCTAATTTTATTCTTGCTGATGAGATAAACAGAGCTCCTTCAAAGGTTCAGTCTGCTCTTTTAGAAGCTATGCAAGAGAGGCAGGTAACTTTAGGTGATGAGACCTATCCTCTTCCTAAGCCTTTTTTAGTCATGGCTACACAAAATCCTTTAGAGCAAGAAGGAACTTATCCATTACCTGAAGCTCAGTTAGATAGATTTATGCTGAAACTTAAGGTCTTATATCCTTCAAAAGTAGAAGAGAAGGAAATTCTCAAAAGAATGGTAAAAACAACAATTTTTGAGGTTGCTTCTGTTTTCAAACCTGAAGACATCATGAAGATGAGGCAGGAAGTTGAAGACATTTACATGGATGATAAGCTTTATGATTATATTGTAGATATCGTTTTTGCTACAAGAACTCCCGGTATTTATCGAAACCTTAAAGAGCTTGAGAATTACATCGAGTTTGGTGCATCTCCGCGAGCTTCAATTAGTTTAGCCAAGGCAGCCAAGGCTCATGCTTATTTAGAGAACAGAAGCTTTGTTATTCCAGATGATATTAAAGCCATTAGCAAAGATGTGCTTAGGCATAGAATTATTCTTTCTTATGAAGCAGAAGCAGAACAATATGATAGTGATATGATTATTAGTAAAATATTTGACGAGGTTGAAGTACCATAGTATGGAAACTAAGGATATCATCAAGAAAATTCGGAAAATAGAGATATCAACTAAAAACATAGTTGAAGAGCTGTTTGCAGGTGAATATCATTCTCTTTTCAAGGGACAGGGTCTAGAATTTGCTGAAGTAAGAGAATATACACCTGGAGATAATTATAAGCTTATTGATTGGAATGTAACAGCACGAAATCAAAAGCCTTTTATCAAGACTTTTGAGGAGACACGTGAGCTCAATGTTTTATTCTTAGTTGATTGCAGTGCTTCTAATGTATTTGGAACTAGGAATCAGTTAAAGTCTGAATATATAGCTGAAATTACTGCTGTTCTCTCTTTTTCTGCTTTAATGAATCAGGATTTATGTGGACTTCTCATGTTTTCCAATGAGATTGAGAAGTATATTCCGCCTCGTAAGGGAAAGAAGAGTGCCTTACAGATGTTAAGAGAGATTCTTTTTTATGAAGCTAAGGAGAGTGGAACTGATATTAATAAGGCGATTAAGTTTATCTCCAAAGTTATCAAAAAACGCAGTATTATCTTTTTAATTTCAGATTTTCAAGATGAGGGTTATTCTGATGCCTTGAAGCATCTTAGAAATAAGCATGATGTAATTGCTATCAAGATTACCGATCCGCTTGAAAGCAAGATTCCTGCCATGGGTATCGTTCACTTTCTTGATCCGGAGACAGGTAAGAATTTTGTTGTTAATACCAATAACCAACGTTTCCGCAAAAACTATATTGCTGAGTCTAATAAATGGGAAATAAATACTTTGAACATCATGAAAGAGTGCAAAGTTGATATGTTAAATCTGAATACAGAACAATCTTATGTGAAAGAGTTACAGAAGTTTTTTAGCATGAGATTAAAAAAACGAAGGTAATAGGTTGTCTTGATGAAGAAGTATGCAATAATTACTTTTATATTACTACTCTTTTCACTACTCTTAGGCTGGGAGCAAAAGAATAATATCCCGCCAGACCTAAAAGTGTTATACCCTTTTTCGGTTGAGATAACTTTTGAGAAGCCTTATAATCTCATTAAAGCAGACCTGCCCTTAGCCAAAAATTTACTAATCAATGATGAGGATGAATGGCGAGTAACAGTTACAGATAGCTTAGTTCTAACTTTAATGGCTCTCCAAACTGGTGAAATTGAGGTGCCTGCACTCAAGATTACATGTCATGATGAATTAGGAGCTGATACTCTTTACACTCAACCCTTTATGGTGTCTGTTATGGCTGTAACAGATTCAACATCAGTCCTTACAGATATTAAAGCAATTCAAGGGGCTAAAGACCCTATCTTATTGGAGTCTCAGTATAATTGGATTTTTAAACTTATCAAATATCTGCTTGGAATCATCATTTTAGCTCTGCTGGGCTGGCTTATCTATCTAAAGTATGACTGGATTAAGAGGGCTTTGTTTAAGGATAAGTTTTCCGAAGAGGATATTTTGCTCCTTCCCTGGGAATTCTCTTTGAAGGAAGTAGCTCTTATTAGGAAAAAAATGCTCTTAGTGAGAGGAAAAGAGTATCCTTTTTCTATTGAAATGTCTCTACTGATTAGAAGATTTTTAGAAAAATATTACAAATTTCCTGCTTCAGTAAAGACAACTTACGAGTTAAAAGCAGATTTAGCTAAAATTAATGTAAGCAATAGTGAGAAAATTATAGATGTTTTAAAAGAGTTAGATATTGTTAAATATACCAAAGGGAAAATAGTGGCTGATTTTAATTCCGAAGAAATTTTAGCTTGGTTTGAGAGATATATCTTAAATATCCAAGAGTTTGAAGGCAGAAAGACGCTTCAAGAGGGGGATAAATGATAAGATTTCAGGATCCTTATTTATTACCGCTGCTCTTAATCATACCTCTTTATATCTTTTTTCAGCTTTGGTTTAAAAGAAAGTTTCATAATAAGATAATCTTTCCTCATGCTAATCTGATACTCAAAGCTCTCAATAACAAGAAAAGAAGCTATTCGGTAGTTGATATTATCAGATATCTGGCTATTTTCTTCTTGCTTCTGGCACTTGCCAGTCCTGAAATTCAGAGTCAAAACAAAGTAGCAGCATCTTATGAACGTAGTGATACTGATATAGTTATCTGTCTTGATGTTAGTGGCTCGATGCTTATGGAAACTATTAAGGATAAGCGAAATCCCAGAGTGAGGTCTAACAGGCTTAATGATGCTAAATTAGTAATTGAAAACTTTGTGAATCAGCTTCGTGGTCAACAAGTTTCCTTAGTAACTTTCTCTAATTCTGCCAAAATTCTAACTCCTCTGTCCGATGATTATTCAATGGTTATTGATAAGACCAAGAGTATTGAAATCAGTAAAGATGAGCAACAGTTAACTGCTATGGGAATGGGGATAGCTCTGTCCTCGGCAGTTTTGAAAGATTCTCCTGCTAAGTCTAAATTTATCATTTTAATCACTGATGGTGTAAATAATACAGGGGTTTATAAACCTCTTCAGGCAACAGAGACCTTTGCTGTGCCCTTTGATTTAAAGGTTTACCCAATTGGATTTAATGCTTCTTTATATCATACTCTTATCCGGGGCAGTGATGTTGATATTGAAACTCTAAATCAAATAGCAGAGTTAACCGGAACCGGTCAAGCTGAACTTGCCAGCTCAAGTGAAGCTTTAGAAAGGATTATTAACAATATTGGTAGGTCAGAAAAGATTCACGAGGAAAAAGAATTGCCTTATGCATATTATTCTATTCACCAATATTTGATAGGATTGGCATTTATTCTGCTATTAATAGAATTTTACTTAAGGAAAGTTTATTATTATGAAGTACAATAGTTTAAGAACATTAATTAAAAAAAATTATAAATTAAAAACTTGCCATATTAGGAGTGCAAGATGATTTGGGGATCTGCCTATTGGCGATTCTTACTCTTTACCCTTGCTCCTCTGATTCTGATCAGTGCAAGCATAGTCATGTTTTTTACAACAAGACAACGTAAAAAGAGTTATCTGAAATTCTCATCTGAACGATTTTTCTCTTTTTGGAACCAAGGTTTTATTTCTTTCTATTGGAATTTAAGAACCTTCCTTTTCGCTTTAGCATTAGTATTGCTGCTTGTAGCTTTAGCAAGTCCTAAGTGGGGAAAGAAAGAGACAGATTACTCGCTGTCTGGTATAGATATAGTATATCTCTTAGATGTTTCAAAGAGTATGGATATTCCGGATATTACTCCTTCGCGATTACAGCGTTCTTTGTCATTAATAGGACTTCTTTCAGAAAGATTATCCGGCGATAGAATTGCTCTGATTACCTTTGCCGGAGATACAAATACGGTTTTTTCTTTCACAGATAATATAAAAATTGCTAATTCAATGTCAAATTTAGTTAACACTGATGATGTCAAGGTAATGGGAACAAACATCCCTCTAGCATTATTAGAGGCGAATCGTCTGATTGAAAGAGCTGCCAAAAAGAATGTTGTGATATTTCTTTTGAGCGATGGAGAGAATTTGGAACAAGGTCAATCACAAATAATGGAACAAGTCGAGGCTTTGATTCGGAGGGGTGTCCGCATCTATTCCATCGGAGTTGGTACTCCTAAGGGGCAATTCTTGACAGATAATGCAGATGTTACTTCTCGACTCAATGAAGAGCTCTTAACTCAAATCGCACAAGCTACAGGTGGTTCATACATCGGCTTAAATAAAGATACGAATGCTATCCAGGAATTAGAGAAAATTATCAATGAATATGATAAGAATAGATATTCTGCCAATAATCCTCTTTTTTATAAAGAACAGTATTGGCTGCCTTTATCACTAGCTTTACTCTTCTTAATTTTAGAAACCTTTATTCCTTATGTTAAAAAAACAAAACTTAAAAGATATATAGAGAATTAATTATGAAGAAAACATTTCTAATATTCACTATCTTAGTGGCAATGGTCAATATATTTGCTTTATCTACAGTGAGAAAGAACAACAAAGCAGTTAAAACCATGCAGGATTCCTTACTCTATAATGCTGAAGCTGAATTAAAAGAGTATTTAGAAAATGATCCTGACCACCCTATTCTAAACTATAATTATGGTTTAGTTAAACTTAAGCAGTTCGAACAGAGTCCTGCTTCCAATAAAGGTGGTTTAAATAAAGCCATTGATAGTTTTGAAAGAGCAAAAGCTGACACTACTAGAAGTAATTTACACGCTATTTATTACAATCAAGCTAATACCTTTTATCATCTTGAAGACTATGTTAATGCTCTTCATGGCTATCAAGAGGCAAATACTTTTTTAGACTCTACGACTGTTGACCCGGATCTTCTCTTCAATATCGGCAACTCTCTCTATAAATTTGTAGAGTCCAATCCTGAACATGATTCTCTTCTGACAATGGCTCAAGATGTTTTCAAAAATGCTCATGAGGTTGGAGACAAAGCCATTAAACAAAAAATTACCCATAATTTAGGAAATATCTCATTCACTCAAGAAAATTATCAAGAAGCTTTAGCTTATTATATTGAAGCCTTAAAGCTAAATCCTAATTCTGAAGATACTAGAATTAACTATGAAATTGCTTTAAAGAAACTTGCTGAACAGCAAGAAAATCAGCAAGATCAAAAACAAGAAGATGAAAATCAAGATCAGAAAGAGTCTGACCAAAAACAAGAACAACAGTCTACTGATCAACAAAAAGAGCAAAAACAACAGCAAGAAGAAGCTAAAAAAAAGCAAGATGATTATGATAAATTGAGCGAAGAAGAAAAAGAAAAATTAGAGGCTGAAAAGAAGTTAGATGCCTTGTTACAAGAACAATCAAGACCTGAAGACCAAGAAAAGAAGCCTGAAATATTTAAGCAAAAACCGACTGGAAAATACTGGTAAATGAGACTAAATTATGAAGATTAACATGATAAAAAGCATGGATTTTAAAGTACTTTTAATTATTGGAATAGCCTTTCTCTTATTTCCTCAACTCATCTTTGCAGATTACATGGAAGTTATATCATCGATATCAGCAGACAGGGTAGGCTTAGAAGACACTTTTATCTATACTATCAATGTCGAGACTGATTCGAGATCTAACTTAGATATAGATTTAAAAATGACAGGTTTTCCGACTGATTATCGTGGCCCAAGTGTCTCAAATCAATCCTCTACTTCATTTTCAAATGGACAATGGTCTCATACTTCTACTAAGAAATATCAATACACTGTTTATCCCAGAGAGGTGGGTGATTTGATTATCCCTCCACTTACTGTAGTGGTAAACGGGAAAGAGTATAAAACCCAAAAACATAGTGTCAAGATTGTTGAAGGTTCTTTACGTCCTAAAGCAAACACTAACCAAAGAAGAAGTTCTGGTCTTAATCAGTTCTTTGATCCATTTTGGGATGATAGCTTTTATAATCAAAGGAAAAACCAAGCTTTTATCGAAGTTGAGGTGAGCCGAGACTCCATCTATGTAGGTCAATCTGTAACAGTAACCTATACTTACTATGCTAACTCATCTATGATGTATCAATCACAATTCGGGATAGAATCTTTTGACGGTTATGGCATTGAAAATAATCGAATTACTAAAGAAAAAGAAGAAAGAGTCAGATATAAAGGTAGTATTTATACCAAAAAAGAACTGGCTACTTTAACAATAGTAGCTCATCAAGCAGGAAAATTAACACTTCCTCAGATTACCCTTGAAACAAGCTTCTTTAATAATGATGTTAAAAGTCCAAGCACAACTTTGTTGGTAAAAAAATTACCTGACAGAGATCGAGCTATTGATTTCTCCAATGCTATTGGGGAATTCAAAGTTGATGCTAAGCTAAACCAGTCTATTATGTTAGATAATCAGCAAAATCAATTAATCCTAACCATTAGTGGAAGAGGTAACTTTTCTAGAATTATATATCCCCAAATCCCACCAGTTGAAGGACTTGAGATTCTCAAGCCTAAAGCAACTATTGATAGCAAGGCAGATGATTCAGGCTCGCTTATTTTAACTTATGGAATTATTCCTTATGAATCAGGAAAGTTCAAAATACCTCCTGTCAGCCTTAACTACTTTGATGATAAAGCAGGTAAATATAAAACTATCTATACAGATAGCAAGCTTTTAACAGTTAAAAGTTCAAGTAGTACCTTAGAAAACCTCACTAATAACCCAACAGGTATATTTTACACTAAAAATAAGCCTTATCTTGGTAATATTACTCAGGAGTATTTATTTACCAATAAAGTAATTTACTGGATTTTAATGGGGATTCTACTTGCTTCCATTCTCTCTTATTTGGTCTTCTTTAAAATCCAAAAAAAGAGAATGAGCGATATTGGTTATGTCAGAAGAAAAGATGCCCTTAAGTTACTCAAGAAGGCCATTAATGAATCAAGCCAATTAGTTGAAACTAAGGATATTGCCTTCTATACACTTGTGCAAAATTACCTGCTAAAGTTTATCTCCATAATCACAAAAGCTTCTCTACAATTATCACAACAGGAACTTATGAAAGAATTAGATAAAAGTAATGTTAATAAAAATACCATAGCAAAAATAAATGCTTTCTTAAGTTACTGTGAACAAGTTAAATACCAACCAAATTTCCCAAGTAAGGAAAATATTCCTAAAGATTTTGCTAGGTTTAAAAATATCTATGATGATATACTTAATGGACAAAGGTAAGTCGATATGATAAATAGTATGTATAACTCCAATTCTACACGTTTTAGATTCCTTCTAATTCTGCTTTTAGTTACCTCTTTTATCCCTATGATTCAGTTATCTGCAAGCGATTTGAATATCCTCTTTAGACAAGCAAATAGCTTTTTTCAACAAGGTAAATACTACGATGCTATTGAATTATATAAAGAACTGGAAAAGCAATCTAATGATCCGAATCTCTACTATAATTTTGGTGTTTGTTATGAACAGATTAATGAACCCGGATTAGCTGTCTTATACTATAAACGTGCTCTTCTCATAGACTCTAGTCATACTGAAGCTCGCTCTGCCCTTGAACAGATTGAAAGCTCAATCATTAGTGCCAATATTGCAGAAAGTTCTTTTACTAACAGACTTCTTTTCGCTATGTATAATTGGCTCAATATCAACCGCTTAGCAGTGATTATTTTTCTTTTAATCCTCACCCTGGGAGCCTTGATTTATCTCTACCTGTCAGATAAATTCGCTCTCTCTATCTTTGCTAAAAGATTTTTCTTAACCCTAACAATCTTTATTCTCTCCATCTTCATTCTTATCTCTCTTGTTAAATTCTCAAGATTTGCCAATAATAAAGAAGTCATTATTGTTCAAAAGAATACCCTTATTAGCAAATATGAAAATGGGCGGATTCTTTCTACAGATAAAAAACTACAAGCAGGCCTTTCTCTTAAATACCAATCTCCTCTTGATAATATCAAATCTGGTTATTCCCTCTTAATCCTCCCTAATGGAGAATTAATTGCCCTAAAAAATGAAAGTTTTAAAAAAGTTGCACCAAACAACTGATAATTTTAGTAAATAAAAGATTTACAATTAAATTACCAAGTTGACACTCTTCTCTTAGGGATTCCTTAGTCATTCCTTTAAGTGTCTCGATGAACTTCCAATGATTCATCGAGATAGAGTAAAGCAAGCATGAGAAAAGCCTTTTATAATCGTGTTTGGAGGTAGTAGCAAAATCAGTATTTTTGTCTATTTTAAGAAAAACATCTAAAATTTTTTTTTAAGAAAATATCTTACTTATGGATTACAATGATAATGATTTAGCGCCTATTATCTACGAAGATCTTGCTCGTGCATTCTCCTCTTAATCCATAACTGGGAGCGCCGGCATCTTGTCGGCATTAACTGGGAACGCGGGCATCTTGCCCGCACCAAGCTTGATAGAGCTTGGTTATCTTAACTCCCCTCTTAATCCCAGTGCCTCGTTAGAGGCGGTGTGTTAAAGAAAAATAGCCAGCGAAAACACCGATAAAAGAATAATACTTCACACAAATTAACACGAATTAAAACGAATTACACGAAGAAGAAGATATAAAGCCACCGAAAACACAGAATACACTGAAAAGAAGATAGCAAGAGATTGATAACTCGGTTAGATTGTGGCAGCAAGTGGTATGGAGTGGAAGCGTCCCGCTTCCACAACCAAGCTTGATAAGCTTGGTAATTCTGGTGGCAAGATGCCTTTATGGAGTGGAAGCGTCCCGCTTCCACA
>JAEKNW010000149.1 GCA_016838885.1 Candidatus Cloacimonadota bacterium | reverse complement strand
TAAATCCATTAAACCAAGGATTGAAACTCTATTAATCTAATAGTATTGTTGCAATAGCCAAAGTCTAAAACCTAAATCCATTAAACCAAGGATTGAAACTTAATTTCAGATATTTTCTTTGACAATAGTTTGTTGGTCTAAAACCTAAATCCATTAAACCAAGGATTGAAACTATTCCTTAGAATTTGATCCATGCTGTTTTTTTATTGGTCTAAAACCTAAATCCATTAAACCAAGGATTGAAACATAGATTAGAGTTGATTAATCAAAATAAGATAAGTGTCTAAAACCTAAATCCATTAAACCAAGGATTGAAACTTGTCATCAATATCAATATTACTATTAACATTAGTTGTCTAAAACCTAAATCCATTAAACCAAGGATTGAAACAGACTGTTCTTTGATAATAAACACCACTACTTTGACTGTCTAAAACCTAAATCCATTAAACCAAGGATTGAAACGGTTGAAATGTTTTTTTTTGAGCGAACCCTTGGCTTGTCTAAAACCTAAATCCATTAAACCAAGGATTGAAACAAGATCCTAATTATACACGCTAGGTGCATAATTAGGGTCTAAAACCTAAATCCATTAAACCAAGGATTGAAACTATTACATAACTCTTTTATTATATTACTTTGATAGTGTCTAAAACCTAAATCCATTAAACCAAGGATTGAAACCTGTCAAATAATATCAAACGTTGTAACAATACCAAGTCTAAAACCTAAATCCATTAAACCAAGGATTGAAACGATATTTGACAGTCGCATAAGTTGGATAAATTGCTAGTCTAAAACCTAAATCCATTAAACCAAGGATTGAAACTAAGAGTAAACAAGTAATTGAAGTCAATAAAACAACGTCTAAAACCTAAATCCATTAAACCAAGGATTGAAACTTAGAAAGCTATGAAAGTTATTTGATTTATTTGATGTCTAAAACCTAAATCCATTAAACCAAGGATTGAAACGAGGAATATAAGAGAGTCTTTGATAGTAATAACAGCTGTCTAAAACCTAAATCCATTAAACCAAGGATTGAAACATCCGTTTCATTATTAACAGATTGATCGCTTGCTAAGGTCTAAAACCTAAATCCATTAAACCAAGGATTGAAACATTTATTGTTTGATATTATTCTTGAGACTGTAAAGGTCTAAAACCTAAATCCATTAAACCAAGGATTGAAACCCGGGATATTAGACTTTAATAGTTTAATTGAATTAGGTCTAAAACCTAAATCCATTAAACCAAGGATTGAAACACATTACAAATTAATGAAGCCTCCAGTGAAGTCAAAGTCTAAAACCTAAATCCATTAAACCAAGGATTGAAACAAAAACAGTACCATTATTTTATTTATTTTTAAGAATATTCTAAAACCTAAATCCATTAAACCAAGGATTGAAACCAAAATTCTTTATAATTATATCTTTTACGATATTTTGTCTAAAACCTAAATCCATTAAACCAAGGATTGAAACTGAAAACAGAAAGAGAAGATGGAACAACCATAAGTAGCGTCTAAAACCTAAATCCATTAAACCAAGGATTGAAACTGAAAGGTCAAGACAAAATAAGCCTTGTTACATTTCGTCTAAAACCTAAATCCATTAAACCAAGGATTGAAACTTCCTCCTGATACAATAATAGCAAACAATAGTGATGTGTCTAAAACCTAAATCCATTAAACCAAGGATTGAAACATCTATGACAGATATTTTAGAAAGCTGTCAATTTAGTCTAAAACCTAAATCCATTAAACCAAGGATTGAAACAGAATTGTAGATAAAAAAAAATACCTTACTAAGTTAAGTCTAAAACCTAAATCCATTAAACCAAGGATTGAAACAAGACAATGGTGGGGTCTATGGAAGAGACTGCCTCTGTCTAAAACCTAAATCCATTAAACCAAGGATTGAAACTTGATGACAGAAAATACTATTGATGACGCGCTTGTTGTCTAAAACCTAAATCCATTAAACCAAGGATTGAAACAATATCTATCTCCATAAGAGGTAGTAGAATTAAAAGTGTCTAAAACCTAAATCCATTAAACCAAGGATTGAAACTACCTTGAAACGGTCTAGCTACCAAACCGACTATTGTCTAAAACCTAAATCCATTAAACCAAGGATTGAAACATCAAGTGTTCTTTGTCTTTGTTTATTTCGTATATTAAGTCTAAAACCTAAATCCATTAAACCAAGGATTGAAACCTAATACATGGACGGCGTTTTTTGATATTTTATAATTGTCTAAAACCTAAATCCATTAAACCAAGGATTGAAACTTTAATGTTAACAATTCATTTTTTCCATTAATTCTGTCTAAAACCTAAATCCATTAAACCAAGGATTGAAACTCAAATACAAGCCAATCTTTTGGGTCATTTGAGTAGGTCTAAAACCTAAATCCATTAAACCAAGGATTGAAACTTAAATCTCTTGTTATATGCTCCAAAATAGCACAAAGTCTAAAACCTAAATCCATTAAACCAAGGATTGAAACAGCAAAGAAACTTGTTAATCTCAAAAATCATTACAGGTCTAAAACCTAAATCCATTAAACCAAGGATTGAAACAGATAACTTAAGACTGTGCCAATTTCCAGCTTACAGGTCTAAAACCTAAATCCATTAAACCAAGGATTGAAACAACCAATAAACATTTCCTTGAACTGTAGCCTTGTTTGTCTAAAACCTAAATCCATTAAACCAAGGATTGAAACAAACATCAATATCTATTTCGATAATCTTTTCATTAGTCTAAAACCTAAATCCATTAAACCAAGGATTGAAACATAACTTCTAACTGTAAGTGACTATTTACTAATTCTGTCTAAAACCTAAATCCATTAAACCAAGGATTGAAACAATGTTAGCCTTGACTAACAAAAAAGAGTGCCTGCCGTCTAAAACCTAAATCCATTAAACCAAGGATTGAAACTCATAACATGCTTTAGCTAGCTTGACCGCTGACCCGGTCTAAAACCTAAATCCATTAAACCAAGGATTGAAACTCATCATCATAAGTAATTACGTCTACTTTTAGATTAGTCTAAAACCTAAATCCATTAAACCAAGGATTGAAACAAATCATAATGGTGTACCATTTTAAGCACCTCTTTTTGTCTAAAACCTAAATCCATTAAACCAAGGATTGAAACGAATCTTGAAGATGTATTCAAGATTAAGGTGTACAAAGTAATTTTAGAATCAATGTTTTACCGGTTTCAAAGTGGTCGAATTCGACCACTTTAGGCTGTTAATCGTATCATAAAAAAATCAATAATTCAAATAAAACGTGATATATACCCCCCCCCCCCCCCCGTTAAAGGTATAAATAGTATTTTGTTACAAAAACATTATAAGGAGATCCAATGAAACTATACCTAATAAGCACGAATTTAGAGTTAGTAAGGGAGAAGCCCTTCAAATTAGAGCGAGAGATGCAGAAGTTAGTTGAAGATAATTTAGAAACTCTTTTTGGCTTAGAGTTTGTTAAATCTGAGTTTGCCTTGCATAACTTTCGTTTAGATACCCTAGCTTATGATAGAAGCAATAAATCTTTTGTGATAATAGAATATAAGCGGGACAAGAATTTCAGCGTAATTGATCAGGGTTATGCTTATCTTTCGCTTTTATTAAATAACAAGGCAGACTTTATCCTAGAATATAATGAGAATAAAAAGCAAGTGATTAAAAGAGATGATATTGAGTGGTCTCAATCCCGAGTGCTATTTCTTGCTCCTGAATTTACTCCATATCAGAGGGAATCGATTAATTTCAAGGATTTACCTATTGAGTTGTGGGAAATAAAGAAGTTTGTTAACAATACACTTTCTCTCAACCAGATAAAGAGCAATAAAGCTTCAGAGAGTATCAAGACCATCTCCCCTACCGAAAACCAAAGTAATATTGTTGATAAGGAGATTAAGGTTTATAGTGAAAAAGATCATTTGAACAAGGGTTCTGAGGAAATTTGTGCATTATATGAGAAGTTAAAGAATATGATTTTGAATCTTGATTCTCTGGATATTAAAGTTTTGAAGTTCTATATTGCCTTTGTTTCCAGGACTAATGTTGTGGATATTACCATTCAGAAGAAATCACTAAAACTCTTTATAAATCTTCGAAAGGGGGATTTAGATGATCCCAAGCAGATAATGCGAGATGTTTCTCAGGTTGGACATCAGGGAAATGGGGATTATGAAGTTAGCCTGAAAGATGATGAGGATTTTGAGTATATTTTGAGCTTGGTGAAGCAGTCGGTGAAGAGGAATTCTTGAGTGGAAGCTTTCGGTGGCTTGTCTAACACCCTTCATCTTCGATGCCACCCCTCTTGCACATCCCTCTGGGATTAAGAGGGGATTGAAGAAACACCCCGTCATCTTCGATGCCATCATACTTCGCTAATACATCCTACATAGCTTTAGCGAAGTAGGAAGCTTCGTATGATGCACTCCTCTTTGAAACATTTGCTAGAGCAAATGAAGAGGGGATTTAAGACCTACAGGCTCTATCTTTGTAATCATTAACAAAACAATTCGTGTTTATTCGTTTTAATTCGAGTTAATTTGAGTGAAAGCCCTTCTTTTTCTTTCTTAAAACTCTGTGCAACTCTGTGCTTACCTCTGTGTTAACTCTGTGTTAAGGATTTTCTTCTTCTTGTAATTCGTGCAATCCGTGGATAGATTCTAATTAATTTTTAGCAAATAGTCAAAAACTCCTTGACATAGTAATTGCTACTTTACAATCTTGTTTTGATTCGAATAGTAGTCGGATTAAGAAAAATAAAATAAATTTTTGGAGGAAAAAATATGAATTACAGAAACGAAAGAAAGGATATTAATTTAACATAAGTCTGATCTCAACCAATATTTTAACTTAAACAAAAAATAATACTAAAATAACATAAAAATGAAATAGATATTTCTTGGGATTGGACAGGTGTCTGATCCCAAAGATTGTTTTTAGAAGAGCCTTTGGGACGCAAGTTTCGAAGGCTTTTTTTATTACCCCAAAAAAATCAAAAAATGGAGGAAAGATGAAAAAAACAGAAATTAGTGGAAAATTGGAAGTCGGAAACGCGAGAGAAATTGTGATAAAAAAAAGAGAATTAATAAGAAAACCCCGGAGGAAAAGTGAATACAAGCTATATAGAATTAGCAGAGAAATATATAGGAAGACACTACTGTGAGAAGATTGATGACATAAAGAGACTTGAGACAGGTCTTTGTCATTATGTTTTCCTGATTAGATTTGAAAACAAAAAAGAACTTGTCATAAGAATCGGAAGTCAGGAGAGCGAAAACTTAATAATTAGTGGCATTTATTGGAATAAATATCTATCTAATATAGATTTACCTATTCCTAAATTATATCACTATAATATGGATATTGACCATCCTTATATGATAATGGAAAAGATTGAAGGTCTTGATTTGGCTTATGTTTATGATACTTTGTCAGGAAAAGATAAGTTAAAATTAGCCCGAGAGATTGTTAGTATTCAGAACTTAGTATCTCAGCTTCAACCAAATGATTATTATGGTTATGCAGAGAAATATTTTGACCCAAAACTTTCAAGTAACACGAGTTGGAAGCAGGTAATCTATCAGGCAATTATGAGAGCAAAAAGAAGAATTGAAGAAACACATAGCTTTGAATTGATTTTTTCTGAGTTGCTACTCTCTAAGTTACCTAAATTTGACAGCTATTTTAGCAAGATAAAAGCTAAAGCCTTTCTTGATGATTTAACTACCAAAAATGTAATGGTTAAGGATGGAAAATTAACCGGTATTGTCGATATTGATCAAGTATGTTTTGGAGACAAGCTCTTTCACCTTGCTCTCACAAGAATGGCTCTCCTATCACAAAATAGCAGTACTGATTATGTTGATTTTATCATCGACGAATATAATTTGGATAGTGAAGAGAGGGAAGTTCTAGACTTTTACACTAGTGTGTGCTGTCTGGATTTTATGAGTGAAATTGGACATAACTTCAATAAAGATAAAGATATCTCTGCTGACTCTGAGAGAAAAAAGCTTTTAGAATCTATCTTCTATAAATACCATAATTCATCGAATATTATGAAGACTGATATGATGAGATATGGAGATTCATGTGTTGATTTCTATGAAGCTAATATCATCACAGATATCATTAGAGTTGTAAAGCAAGGTAAAGAAGCTACTGTTATATGTGCTCAAGCTCACCAAGATATGGGATATCAATATCTGGCCATCAAACTATATCGGGAGAAGAAATTTCGTAATTTTAAAAGAGATAATATCTACCATATAGGAAGAGTATGGGATCAAAGATTGTTACGTGCTATGCGGAATAAAACTAAGATTGGACAGCAAGCAGAAAGATCAAGCTGGGTAAGTAATGAGTTTAACTCTTTAGAGACTCTACATTCACTGGGACTTCCTGTTCCTAAACCAATCGCTTATACCGATGATGCCATAGTAATGGAATTTCTTGGTCAAGAAGATGTATGCTCTTCCTTGTTGAAAGATACCAGACTTTCCCATGCTGATGCCAAACTCGTCTTCCATCAATTAATAGAGATTATGGTAATTATGCTTAAAAATAATATCGTTCATGGAGATCTATCTCCTTATAATATTCTTTATCATCAAGGACAACCCTACATCATAGATTTTCCTCAGGCAGTCAATCCTTCCGTAAATATCTATGCCTATGACTTGCTCCTACGCGATGTTGAGAATATCTGTAAATATTTCCATAAATATGGAATTGAAGCGAATCCGGAAGAGATAACAGATCAACTTTGGACTCCGAATTATGGACATGAGAGGGGGTAAAATCTTATAGAAGATTACTCAAAAGCTCCAGAGGAGAGAATACTTTGGTATTGACTTACTTCTCTGGGGCTTTGAGGGAGATTGTAACCACTCCGCCATTCATTTTTCTTATAACTCTGTGCTTACCTCTGTGAAACTCTGTGTTAAGAAGCTTCTACACCCTCTGGGATTAAAAGGGGATTGAAGAAACACCCCGTCATCTTCGATGCCACCCCTCTTAGAAACATTTGCTAGAGCAAATGAAGAGGGGATTTAAGACCTACGGGCTCTATCTCTGTTTCCATTCACAAAATAATTCGTGTTTATTCGTCTTAATTAGAGTTAATTTGTGTAAAAGCTCTTCTTCTTCTTTCTTAAAACTCTGTGCAACTCCTCTTACCCTCTGTGGAACTCTGTGTTAAGAAGCTTCTACACCCTCTGGGATTAAGAGAGGATTGAAGAAACACCCCGTCATCTTCGATGCCACCCCTCTTAGAAACATTTGCTAGAGCAAATGAAGAGGGGATTTAAGACGTACGGGCTCAGTCTCTGTGTATATTTTGATAGATTAATTCGTGTTCATTCGTCTTAATTCGAGTTAATTCGAGTGAAAGCTCTTCTTTTTTTTTCTTAAAACTCTGTGTGTTAAGGACTCTCCCCGTCTTTTCGCGGATAGCGAAAATCTTCTTCTTCGTGTAATTAGTGAAATTAGTGGATAGACTATCTTCTTCTTTCATTTTAGTATTTCTTCTTGACAAAAAAGCTCAACATATAATAATTACTTAATATTACAAATTGTAGTTATTTTAATATTATTAGCGATATTAGCAATATCTACTTTGATTTATGTTGAAAATGAAAAAAGATCTAACTTCGAAAATACAAAAAATAATAATAAACAGAGAACCAAAAAAATCAAATTAAGGAAATATGAGTTATTCAACACAAATCCATATAAGTAAGAGTGCGATTAAGAATAATATAAATTTTTTACAGAGACATTTTAAGAATAAAGTCAGAATATCATCAGTAGTAAAAGCTAATGCTTATGGACATGGGATTGAGCAGTTTGTTCCGGAAGTAGAGAAATGTGGGATTAATCACTTCTCTACCTTCAATTTTGCAGAGGCTAAACGAGTTCGGAAGATAGTAAAAGACACAACTGATATAATGATTCTGGGTTGGGTTGCCCCAGATGATTTAAAAGAAGCTATTCAGGATGGCTATGAGTTCTTTGTTTTTGAGATGGGACGTCTGACCAATGCCTTGAAATATGCAAAAGAACTCAATATTAAGGCAAAACTTCATTTAGAAGTAGAAACAGGATTGAACAGAACAGGTTTTTGTCATAGCGAATTTCTACAAGCTATCGAGATTATTAAGGCCAATAGGGATTATTTTGAAGTTAAGGGATTATGTTCTCATTTAGCAGGTCCTGAAAGTATCGCAAATCATGTCCGTGTGAAAAGTCAGATAAAAAAGTTAAAGACTTATAAAGAAGAAATCATCAGTCATGGAATCACTCCAGAGTATTGCCATATAGCATGTTCAGCCGGGGCTATAAGTTATCCTGAAGCAAGGTTTGATTTAGTTCGAGTAGGGATTATGCAATATGGATTTTGGTCTAGTAAAGAGACTTTTTTAAGATTTATGAGTAGCAGGACCAAGAAGCATGATCCATTAAAGCGAGTTATCTGTTGGAAATCTCAAATTATGACTATTAAAGAGGTTAAGATTGGTGAATTTATCAGTTATGGCACATCCTATGTTGCTTTTGAACCTAAAATCATCGCTATTGTACCAATTGGATATTCTAATGGCTATAGTAGATCTCTCAGTAATAATGGAAGAGTTTTGATTAATGGAGTCCCTTGCAGTGTTGTCGGACTGGTCAATATGAACATGATTATTGTTGATGTTACTCACATCTTTTCTGCTAAGGTCGGCGATGAAGTTGTTATCGTAGGAGACCAGAAGAATCATACTATTACTGTTGATTCCTTTAGTGAGATTAGTCAGCAAGTGAATTATGAGATTCTGAGTAGGATTCCGAGGGAGATTCCAAGAGTGTTAGTGGAATAGCATCTCTTAAGGATTTAAGAATACACCTCAGCATCTTCGATGCTAGAACTAATCTATCCACTAATTACACAAATAAAACACGAATAAGAAAGAAGAGGAAGAAAGTCTATCCAGGGAGTTTCACGAATTACACGGATATGAAAAACAATAATGAAAAATGAAGAATGAAACTTAGTGGATAGATTCTTCTTTAAAACACCCCGCCTCTAAGGAGGCACCATACTTCGCTAATACATCCTACATAGCTTTAGCGAAGTAGGAAGCTTCGTAGGATGCACCCCTCTAGCGCCATCCTTTCAGGATTAAGAGGGGATTGAAGAAACACCCCGTCATCTTCGATGCCACCCCTCTTAGAAACATTTGCTAGAGCAAATGAAGAGGGGATTTAAGAAGCTCGGGCTCTATCTTTGTTTCCATTAACAATATAATTCGTGTTAATTCGAGTGAAAGCTCTTCTTCTTTAAAACTCTGTGTTAAGGAGCTTCTACACCCTCTGGGATTAAGAGGGGATTGAAGAAACACCCCGTCATCTTCGATGCCACCCCTCTTAGAAACATTTGCTAAAGCAAATGAAGAGGGGATTTAAGACGTACGGGCTCAGTCTCTGTGTATATTTTGATAGATTAATTCGTGTTAATTCGAGTGAAAGCTCTTCTTCTTTTTTCTTAAAACTCTGTGTTAAGGAGCTTCTTCTTCTTAGTGTAATTAGTGGATAGCTTCTCCTTTAAAACACCCCGTCATCTTCGATGCCACCCCTCTTGCACCATCGCTTTGCGATTAAGAGGGGATTTAAGAAGCTCGGGCTCTAGCTCTGTGGTTAATGCTTTTATTTAAAACACCCCGTCATCTTCGATGCCACCCCTCTTGCACCATCGCTTTGCGATTAAGAGGGGATTAAAGACGCACGGGCTCTAGCTCTGTGTTTAAT
>JAEKNW010000148.1 GCA_016838885.1 Candidatus Cloacimonadota bacterium | reverse complement strand
GGGTGCTTCCACTCCATGCCACCTGTTGCCAGATTCATAACCAAGCTGTCAATCTCCTGCTAGCTGAAGCGAGGGGATATGGACTGGGGCCACCCTTGGAGCCAGATTCTACAGGCTTTCCAAGCCTGTTGTGGAAGCGGGACGCTTCCACTCCATGCCACCTGTTGCCAGATTCATAACCACACTGTCAATCTCCTGCTAGCTGAAGCGAGGGGATATGGACTGGGGCCACCCTTGGCGCCAGATTCTACAGGCTTTCCAAGCCTGTTGTGGAAGCGGGAGGCTTTCACTCCATGCCACCTGTTGCCAGATTCATAACCACGCTGTCAATCTCCTGCTAGCTGAAGCCGGAGGATTAGGGGACGCGAACACCACCTTCCCAGTTTTTATCCAGATAAGCCACCACACAATGAGCGATAGCTTCTTCCACATCGGGTTTTACTTCTTTAAAGAGCCATTTCTTATTATCTGAATAGTAGAATCCTTTATTTTTGACAATAACATTGACCCCGAAATGTTGGGCTTGGAATTCTATCAAGTGGTAATCTTTGCCATCGAAGGCAATATCAATTGAGAGGGAAGGAGTATCAAATTTCTTAAAGATAGTCATAGCGAAATCTAAGAGCTTGGGGTCTGCTGTGAAATTGCAATCGAATTTTTTAGCACCTGAGGCCCGAAAGTCATTATCCCTGTTCCAGCGTCTGGTTACCCAAAGTTGGTCATAGAGGACTAGTACTCGGTAATCATATTTGAGATTAGGGATGAATGGTTGTAGGATAAAGCTACGTTCAGGTTTAATATGTTTTTCAAATTGCAGGGCATCTATTCTGCTGTTAAAATCAGGGTATTCTTTAAATTTTTTTACTCTCAGATGAGCTCTACGGAGGAGATCTAATCTTTCAAGGAAGCTAATTTTTTCCCATTTTTTAAGAATATTGAGTAATTGGGCTTGAGATTTCACTAAGAAAACACCATTACCATTAGAGCCATCAATAGTTTTTAAGACCCCCGGATAAGTAATATCGTACTTAGAGATATCAGAACTTGATGAGAAATAGAGACTATTTAGGGATTTTATCTCCCTCTTTTTCTTCAAAATCTCTTGATAGCCTTTATCTTCATGACAGAGTAATAGTGGTAATTCAGGGATTAAATGATAATCTTTCATATATAAATAGTGAATTATATCACCAATGTAGTGTCTGAGATTCTCTTTTTGACTAAAAGTATAGAAGATGGGAATATCTGTTAAGTCTAGATCATTATTAAAGACTTGGTGATAGGTCAAAATCAGAGGTTCATATCCACCTTCTCTAATTAGCTTTTCGATCTTTTTAATATCTGCTGAGACCCAAGGTTTTCTGGTTTGTCCGTAAAACTCACCATCACGAGTTAAGATTGCTATTTTTTTCATTTTTTTTTATTTTTTTCGATTAAGAAACCTGAAAAGTTTTTCTCATTTTAAACTCTTCTTGTTTTCCTTCATTCCATTGTTTGACAGGTCTGAGATAACCCACAACTCGCGAATATATTTCGGTTTCAGTCTGACAAATAGGGCATCTGCTTTCTTCACCCTTGATGTAACCATGGACCGGGCAAACCGAGAAAGTAGGAGAGAAAGTGAAATAAGGAAGATGATAGTTTGTACACACTTTTCTAACTAGATTTTTCACTGATTGGATATTACTTATTCTTTCTCCTCCGAAAATATGCAGAACTGTTCCACCGGTATATTTAGTTTGGAGTTGGTCTTGAAGTTCTAGAGCTTCAAAAACATCGTCTGTGAAGTTAACCGGTAATTGAGTTGAATTTGTATAGAAAGGCTTATCAGAATATGGATCGTTATTAGCAACGATGATTTCCGGGAATTTTTTCCTGTCTAATCTTGCTAATCTATAAGTAGTTCCTTCGGCTGGAGTGGCTTCTAAGTTATAGTTATTGCCAGTCTCCTCTTGGTATTCAATAAGTTTATCACGCATGAAATCCATGATATCAAGAGCAAATTTCGATCCTTCAGGTGATGTTATATCTTCTCCTAAGAAATTAAGGCAAACTTCATTCATTCCAATTAAACCAATTGTTGAAAAATGATTTTTCCAATATTGGTTAAATCTTTGCTTAACATCTTGGAGATAGAAGCTAGTATATGGATAAAGATTTGATTCTGTGAATGATTCCAGCACTTTCCTCTTAATTTCTAAGCTATTTTTAGCTAAGTCCATCTTCTCAGTTAATCTAGTATAGAACTCTTCTTTTGTTTTAGCCAGATAGGAGATACGAGGAAGATTGATAGTAACGACACCGATGGAACCTGTTAGAGGGTTGGCACCGAAGAGTCCCCCACCTCTAGCTTCTAGCTTTCTGGTATCTAAGCGAAGACGACAGCACATAGAACGGGCATCTTCCGGACTCATTTCTGAGTTAACAAAGTTGGAGAAGTATGGGATACCATATTTTCCTGTAGCTTCCCAGAGCAGGTCTAAATCCGGATTGTCCCAATCAAAATCTTCTGTAATATTATAGGTGGGAATAGGAAAAGAGAAGACTCTACCCTTAGCATCTCCTTGGGTCATAATCTCTAAGAAGGCTTGATTAATCATAATCATCTCTTGAGGAAAATCTCCATAAGTCTCTTCCATAAGTTCTCCCCCGATGATAACATTTTGATCACGATAAATTTTGGGGGGTATTAGGTCCATGGTGATATTAGTAAAAGGAGTTTGAAAGCCGACCCTAGTTGGGACATTGATATTAAAAATAAACTCCTGCATAGCTTGTTTTACTTCAGCGTAATCAAGTTTATCATATCTGATAAAAGGTGCTAGGAGAGTGTCAAAACTAGAAAAAGCTTGAGCCCCGGCAGCCTCACCCTGTAAGGTATAGAAGAAATTCACGATTTGACCTAATAAACTTCTAAAATGCTTGGCCGGTTTACTTTCAATCTTGCCAACAGCCCCGGTAAAACCAACTTTTATCAAATTATAAAGATCCCAACCAACACAATAGACAGATAAGAGTCCTAAATCATGAACATGAATATCACCTTGAGTATGGCTTTCCTTGATCTCAGCAGGATAAATCTTGTTTAACCAATAAGTTTTACTCACTTCAGAGGCAATATAGTTGTTAAGTCCTTGTAAAGAATAAGCCATATTACTATTTTCATTAACTTGCCAATCCAATTTTTTAAGATATTGGTCGATTAAATCAACATTAGATTTAGAGACTATTTCTCTAATCTTGGCATGTTGATCACGATAAATTATATAGCTTTTTGCAGTCTTTTTAAATGTAGAAGAAAGAAGAATCTCCTCTACTATATCTTGAATTGTCTCAATGGAAATTATCTTTTCATCATGAAGTTGCAACATAAGATTAACTACTTTCATTGTAAGTTGTTCTGCTGTTTCTTCATCAAATTCAGCAGTTGCCAGTCCTGCTCTTAAAATTGCCTTCTTTATTTTCTCTTTATCAAAAGCGACAACTTGACCAGTGCGCTTTAATACAGCTTTTACCATCGTATTCTCCCATTTATGTTAATGTCATAATAGATAGTAAGTTAACTAATATAAATACTCTTCTATGTTTTTTCTTTTAAACTATCTATACTCTTAAAAATTATAGAATTAGCAATTTTGTCAATAACAAAGTGTGGAATTTTTTTTGCAACCCTTTTAGCTAATTGTTTATGATGCTTTTACAGGAAATTATTCAAGAAAATTAGAGGATTGATATATTAATTTTTGAGAAAATTGAGGGTTTTAACCCGAATGGAGCAGTAGAGCTTTAGTAATACTTCGCTAAAGCTACGTATCACAGGCGAAGAGTGCAGGTGGCATGGAGTGGAAGCACCCCTGCTTCCACCCTGAGGGCATAGCTCTCAGGCCAGAACCAAGCTTCAAGCTTGGTAAATCTGGGGGCAAGGGTGCCCCCAGTCCATATCCCCTTAACTAATTACTTAGCAAGGCTATCAAAATACTTTTCAATACGAATTTGCAGTTTCTTTTTTAGAGAATTAACTATAGCTGATTTTGATTTGGAAATTGCTTCTGCTTTATTAATTCCACCAGTTCTAGCTTTTTCATTAAGAGAAAGAATAGTCTGATTATTAGGGTCAGTGATACTAAGGTTAAATTCTGATTTAACAAATTCTTCTTTTCTATCTAATTCTACATCTTGATAAAGAAGATCAGATTGAATTTTTAACATTGGATTAGAAGATACAATATTGAAATTCATCTCATTGATAATCTCTTTGATTGAGTTAGCAATAATCTCATTTTCGTCATTATTTACTTGGACAGAAAAACTAATTTGGTTAGCAATTTCTCTTAAGAGTGAATTAATTTTGGGGTAATTATTCTCCACGCCAATCATCTGATACTCCATAGGTGAGATAATAGCAAGTTGATCTAGAAGGTTTTGATTCTGGTAAGCAAAGATAGAGGCAACTCCTAAATAGGCATACTGTTGGAGAACATCTTGACTGCTTTTATACTTATCAAGATAAAACTCAACCATTTCATTGGTTTGAATAATCTTTTCGTCATAGATATCGGCAGTTCTACTTCTATGAATATAGGCTAAAGCATATACTTTACCTAGATTATCAGTAAAAGACTCCCCTATTTCGATATTAATTAAATCTTGCTCTGCACTTATAAAAATATCTTTAGTATTTTCAGAAAATAGAGAAATTTCATCTTCTTGCTTAGTAACCTCTAATTCCGAATATCTCTCAGTAAACTTTGTATTAGCTTTGACATCAGTTTTAAATATTCTAGCCACAGAGCCCATGGCATCAGCTTCAGCTGCTCTACGCGTAGAACCATAGCCAACAGCCGCTAAGTACATGCCTTCAGGATATTTTACTTTGGGGTTATCAATCCATTCAGGATTGCCATTAGACTTAACCACTGAATTTGATGAACATCCCATTAAGGTAATCACAAGAATAAGTAAGTAGAAAATTTTGCGCATAACACTCTCCTATTTTAAGTAGTAAGATTCTATAAGGTTTAAATTATTTCTTTTAACTTCGTATTGAGGAATCTCTTCAACGTAATCAACCATGCCATTTTTATTATGATATACTACTCTGATGTCATAAATTCCGGGATCAATTTGATAATCACCTACATAAGCAAAACCTGGGAATATTGAACATGACCTTAAATCTGCAGCTTCAGATGCTTCTGTGATAGCTGCTGTTCCGAACTTAGCAAGTAAACCACCTAACTCACCAGTTCTCTTTTCTATCTCTTTTTGAGCTAAAATCGAAGCTATTCCCTTAACAACTGTCCTGGTTATTGCTCTGACATAAGCCATATTAGCTTTGACTTCAAATGTCTCTTTGGCTATTTTATTAACATCCTCTATCTTTTCTAAAGTTCCAAAGGAACGACCATTTACTTCAATAGATATCCGATTAATTTCACTCTTCTTTTCCCGGATCTGAGGTATTGCAAATTTAAAATAATAACCAGGAGATACACCAGGGAAAGGGAAGTGTTGTCCATTGGCTTGACTTCCATTATCAGAAAATACAATAATCATATCCTCTAGTGTCGCCACTCGATAAGTAATAGGGTATTTTTCAGGAGCTAAACCAATAAAACTAACAAAAGTAAGATTTGCCTTGTTTGATCTTGTGGGTTCAAATGTTGATAAATCAGGTGGGCTGAAGTAATAGATATGAGACTGCAATCTAAAAGCTTCTTCAATGTATTCTTTATCTATGCGAGCATCATCCATACTATTTTCAGCTCTATATAAGAGCATGCTTAAGTAACGTGCTAAAGCTGAATTATTAAATTGAGTGCTTTTGACTGAAACTTCTATTTTGCTATCGTCAGAAGAGTTTAATTTATTAGCATACTCTTTATATTTATCTTCTAAGAGGTTAAGCTTTATATTTACCTTTCTAATCTCCACAAAGGCAGCATCTATATCTTTCATATTGATGAAATTCAGAGCTTTGAAGATATTGATATAAATATCTTCATAATCCTCACCGGAATAGGCTAAGGTATTGTCATTAAGCAAAATTGAAGAGGCTGCTCGACTAATCGATTTAGTATAAAGTTCATCAATAAGATCTTCAGCTTGATTTAAATGGTAAATACTGGCATTATAATTCTTATCATAATGAAATAAAATACCTAAATAAAGGTGGTATAAAACTTTATCTTTCTCAGTAAAACTTTTCTCTTGAGCTTCTTCAATAATCCTGATAGCTCCACTATAATTACGATGTTGAGCATTCTGTAACAGGGGTTCTTTATAAGCATCACGAGTTCTAAGATTGGAACATCCCACAAGTAAAAAGATGATGATTAAAAGCAAAAAATTCTTGATAGATAACATGAATCCTCTTTTGTATTGTATCTTAAAAAAGAGTAGGTAACTTATTAAGCTACCTACACCTTTTTAAATGATATTAAAGTTTAACTTTGTTTTTACTAATAAATTTCTTATGCTTCTTTTCTCCAATCCAAACAGTTTCATTTGATTCGGTATTTACCAATTGGAGATTGACTTGATAAAAGATAACTCGCTCTCCATCAGCAGCATCAGTAATTGATTTAATTGAACCTTGAAGAACAAAATCAGCACCAATTTCTTCTGCCAATCTCTTAGCTGTCTCTTCAGAGGCAAAAGATTGTTGTTCCAATCTCTCTTGTCTGATCTCATCTCTCTCATTCTTACCGGCAACAAATCTTACTTTTCCAGAATTAATTAATTCTCTCTGAATATCTTTGATAAATGTTTCTGTTTGAATATGTTCTGAAGTTAGATTTCTGATTGTACCAACGGTAACTACCGGTTTATCTGATCTTTCAGCAACAAAATTCATTAACCAGTTTTGAGAAACAACGTCTTTGACTATCTCTTCAGAGACTAATCTTGAATCGACATCATTCCATCTTCCGCTTAAATCGATCGTTTGATCTACACCAACCCTTGTAACTTTCTTATTTGAAGAACATCCGACTATCAAAACAAGTGCTATAATAATCGCTATAAAAAGAGTCTTTTTCATTTTTTCCCCCATTTTTTAGTTCATTTTAACTAAATTATATAGATTAAGAATTTTCGTCAATCACTTTTTTGATTTTTAGTTTTAAGTTGAGCATTTTGTAAAAATCAAATTGATAATTTATTAACTTCTGATATAAATAAATTATCAGAGGTGAAAATAATAAACTGCTTACTAAGAAGAGAACTATTATGGACGGTGAATTTATGACTATGTCATTTCTTGTTACCAATAAAGGTATTCTTATCAATAAACCTTCAGGTAGCATAGTTCTATATTTAATTACTAAATCCAGGATTATTTGTTTATATATCAATACTGAGACAGTAATAACCAACATATTAACAAAGAATAATTTTATATAATATGCTTTCATAGTGATAAATGACTTAAACAACTGAATAAGAGCTTGATGTTCATATCCACCTTCAAAAAACAATAGCATCTGGATTCTTAAGAAGAAATTTAAACTAATTGTAAATAAAAGAATTAAAACATAGGTCATAAATTTTATTTTACTACTCCCTGCAAGACCATAAATCAGATTGGTAATGAAATTAAAATCGAGGATGGAGATTTGATATAATACAAAGAAACACACAAACCAGACAATCATTGTGATAGCAGTTATAAAAACAACTATGTTATCTTTATCACGATAGGGAATCACTCCTATGTTATTAGATTTCTTTAAATCATTAATGTATTTATAATCAAAGGAAATTGCAAAGTAATTCCAGACAATTCCAATGGATAAAAAAAGGGAAACTAGCAAGGGTATGTTATTCCATAAATAAGATACAGTAACAAAATAATTGTCATGTAATCCTCTTTCATAAATAAAAACCGATAGCTCCTGAGGTTGAAGCAATATCTGGATTCCATTCCAACCGCCAAAAAAAATAAATTGAAGCCAAAACATTGACTTGGAAAACCAGAAACTATTGCTGTTTTTTGTTAATCTATCTTCATTACTATTATACAAGTACTATTCTCCTTAACTACTTTTCCCTAATTTATCTAAGTAAGTCTCTTTGTCAAATCATTAATCTACTTTTTTTAATCATTGACAGTTAACTTAAATTTTGTTAAATAGATTTTAACCAAAATAATGCTGTAGACTTTTGTGAATAGCACTATATTCTTCTGCATCATTCAGGTTTAAGTAAAATAAAGGAGAATTTATGGAAAGAACCGGATTCCAAAAAGTAGGCATCTATGTAGATGTAGCAAACATAGCTCAAAATGGTGGCTATGGTATTGCTTATGATGTATTACGAGAGTTCGCTTGCCGTAATCATGGAACAGCAGTACGATTGAATGCCTATTTAGCATTTGATGAAGAGAGAGCAAAAAGCGATGCCGAATATCGTAAACATTCTTTGAACTTTCATGCTAACTTGCGTGATTATGGCTACAAAGTAATTGTTAAAACAGTCAGGTTTTTCTTCGATGAATTAGGTCATCGTTATGCAAAATCTAACGCAGACCTAGATCTTGCTGTTGATGCTTTACTACAATCGAACCACTTAGATTATGTATTATTAGTAACAGGAGATGGCGATTTCTTACAAGTCATTCGGGCCTTGCAAAATAAAGGGTGTCGAGTAGATGTCCTAGGCTTCAAAAATGTATCTTATTTGATTAAAAATGAAGCTGATATCTTTGTTTCCGGCTTTTTAGTACCTGATTTATTGCCTGTCCAAGATGAATATGGGATGCCTCTTAATCGAGAACCCTGGGGGACCTTAGGCTCTTATGTTCGAGGTATTTGTTATACTTATAATAAAGAGAAAAACTTTGGCTTCTTTAGAGTATTAGATTCGATTAATGAGGGATTATGGATAACAGATTCAAGGAAAGAAAATTCACCCTATAAGTCTATCTTTTTCCACAGTTCTAATTTACCTGAAGGTGCTGAATCTATTCTACCAAACCGTAATCAAATATTTGAGTTTAAATTAGCACAAGGTGATAAAGGCTTCCAAGCCCTTGATATTAGATATGGCTATAAGTATAGTTTTAAGTAAATTATTAGAAAAGTAGAAATGATAAGATTGAAGATGATAGTTTGTTATTGAAAAAAATTAGAGAAGTAACATAGGTCGTAAAATAACCTGATAAGACGTATAGTATTATACGTCTTTTTTTTTACCCAATAATCTCCTGAGGAGCGAAACCTTTATAGAACATAAAAAAAGTGCAGGATTCTTAAACTTCATCAGTCTTAAGGGGTGAAGATTAAAAAATTTGAAAATTATCAAAGGAGATAAAAATGGTAAAAAGAACAATGTTAGTGTTAGCCTTAATGGCACTCTTAGTCGGAAGTCTTATGGCTCAACCTATGCGTCATCATGCCCAAAGAGAAGCCGGTCAAGAAAGAATTGGAATGAACCACAACATGAAAAATCGTGGTCCACAAGGTAAAATGGGAATGAATCACCGTCAAGGTGGTCAAAATATGAAAAATATGCAACCCGGTCGAATGATTCTTGCCATGTCAGAAGAGTTAGAATTAACCACAACACAGATAGATAACATCAAAACTATCCAAGCAAGTTTCAAGAAAAATACCAACACCAAACAAGCTGAAGTTGAAAATCTTCTTATTGATAAAAGAGCAGCCATGAGAGACCAAGACTTCAAAAACGCAACTAAAGTTACTAAAGATATCTATAAAATTCGTGAGCAGATAGCTCTTGCCCATATATCAGCTATGGAAGATATCTACAAAGAACTTAGTAAAGACCAAATAGCAAAACTTAAACCCAAATAATGCAGTAGGATTCCTGTAGCTTTTCGTTAAGCTACTACAATTTGATTAATTGTATATTAAAAATCTATATTATTTTTCAAAAACTATC
>JAEKNW010000147.1 GCA_016838885.1 Candidatus Cloacimonadota bacterium | reverse complement strand
TTCAGGATTGTAGCATTTTCAGCAAATAAAACATACTCTTAATAGTATATTTATACTTGTAACTTTCTCTAATACAATTAATATGCTATAGTAAAAGTTTCTTTTTGACCACTAGACTTGAACTAGAGCCGTATTTTATGTAGCTATTGATCCATAATTAGAATTATTCCCCACTATACTTGAGAGAGAGCCTAACAAAAGCTAATAATCCCAAATAATCTTCTTATTTTCACTTACTTTTGTGTTCTTTGTGCCTTTGTGGTAAATGAAGAAAAGCCCCGCGTGAGCGAGGCTTTTATGTTATTTGTTAAGAAGATGCCTGCATGATGCAAGCATTCCCAGTACTATTTCATTAAGATCATTTTCTTAGTTGAAGAATATTTTCCTGATTTCATTCTATAGAAGAAGACACCAGAAGCGACATTCTTACCACTATCATCTTTACCATTCCAAACAACAGAGTGTTTTCCAGCTTCTTTATTTTCATTAAGAAGAGATCTCACTTTTTGACCCTTGATATTATAGATATCAATAGAAACAGGACCGTTATCTCTTGTTGAGAAGGCGATTCTTGTTTCAGGGTTGAATGGGTTTGGATAGTTTCCGATTAGTTGAGAAGCGAAAGCAACTTCGTTAGTTTCGTTATCTTGTCCGCCGGGAGCATCGATTTCTACATCATCAACCATGAAGATGAAAGCATCATCAGATACACATTGGATAGCAACTCTGATATTTTGATTAGCATAAGCATCTAAACTATAAGTGTATTGTGTCCAAGTTAATGCAGCTTCAGTATAAGTAGGGCCTGAGATTGATGTAAAGTCATTAGGATTTGTAGATCCATTTGAAACTAATACATTGAATCTTTCAAGACCATAAGCATCAGTGATTGATTTACCCATGAAACTAAATGAACCTGAAGCACCCAAAGTAAATGAAGGTGTGATCATCCAGTCATTGTTAGAAGGGGTTGTAGAAGCGAAAGACGCCATATACTTTGAACCAGTATTAGCATAGTAGTCTTCTGATAGAGGTGGAGTTGTCATTAATGGATTAAATACAATGTAAGCCATTGGTGAACCACCATTAAGGAATTCAGTACCTGTGATAGTGTAAGTAGGTGACAAATCTCCATCGATTAAAGTCCAAGGACCTGCTTCAAGAGCGAAATCAGCATAAGTTTCGAAACTATCACCAATTAGGATATTTGATACAGCTAGATAGAAATCAACACTAGTAAGTTGAGTTCCAACTACAGTGATGTTTTGTGTTGAACCAGTAAAGCCTGCAGCTGAAGCAGCGATAGTGTATTCACCAGCCATTACATCTGTGAAGATGAAGTAACCAGAACCGTCGGTATTAACAGTATTACCATCTAAAGTCACAGTAGCACCATTAATAGGAGCACCGGCTTCAGTCATAACCATACCATCAACTGTTCCATACATGTCTTTAAGAAGAACATTTGAGAAAGCAGCTGGAGACATGTTATCATTAGTATAGTTAGCTTTAACAGCGAACTTATAGGTACCTGAAGGTAAAGCATCCCATGATGTATCAGTATGAGTTAAGTCAGTAATCATGTTAGTAGTAAGAAGAGTCCAGTTAGCTTCATTACCTTGATCAGTAGCTAAGAATCTCCAAACTTTGTAGCCTAAGAGTTCTCTAGTAGAGATAGTTGAGGCACTAACGATTGGATCTAAGTTGCCACGAACAAGTTCAACATCTTGGCTAGCTTGTGGATTATGCTTTTGAATAAGTCTTCTTCCTTCAGAAGCAACTTGAGCACCACGTCCCCATGAAACATAAGCTTGGATATTCCAGTTCACGTTAATTGTAGTTATAGCAGAAAGGGCATCCCAGTCAGCTTGATCATTTAATTTAACCATATCTCCGCCAGGAACAGCTGGACCGGCATCACAACCACCAGGGTAACCTGTTGTTGCGTTTACATAGTAACCGATATAAACCGGACCTTCAGCAGGGATAGCAACTGAAGAATCTAAAGTATATTCATTCCAAGCTTCATTAACAAATTCTGTAACAGCTTGGCTATATAATTCTGTATTACCATCAGCACCACCATATACTTTTAAAGTATAAGTAGCAGCAGCTTCTCTAGGGAAGATTTTGATAGCATTGATATACATACCTTGGTAATCAGCTAATTCAGCTTCAGTGTACATGTGAGCAAAATTGAAAGTAGCAGCACCACCAGTACCGATACCATCATTATTTTCTTCTGATCCTTTATAGATCCATTCACCAGCACCGCCACCACCAGGAACATTCCAAGTAATAACTGCATCTTCACCAATTTGTTCAGCAACAACAGCTGTTGGAGGTAATGCAAGTTCGTCTAAAGTAACATTGAGAGTTACATCAGCTGTAGCATCAATTTCACCAGTATAACCAGTGAAACCTATAGCTGTGATAGCAATATCATACATGCCAACATTTACATTCATTACAGCAGTACCTGAAGCATCAGTCATTGCTTGATACATATCATATTCGCCATCAGGATTTGGTACCTGAGCCATTAATGAGATATTTGCATCAGCAATTACATCACCTAAGTTTGAATCAACATTAACTGTAACTTCAGCCATAGCTGAGTTTTGTAACCAGTTAGAGATAGCAGCATTAGCTTCAGCACCGTTAGTATAAACAGCTCTAACAGCATATTTATAGAAACCAACAGGAAGGTCAGACCAATCTGTATCAGTATAGGTTAAAGCAGTAATTTCTTCAGCTACTAAGTCCCAGTTATTCATATTAGCTTGATCTTCTATTAAGAAGCGATATACATTATATGATTCAAATGCACGTGAGTTATTGATACCAGCGATTGGCATATAAGCAGGTTCATTTGGATTCTTTTTATTTCTGTTAGCAACTCTTGTTACGTTAGGAGTTTTAACAGCTTTACTTACAGCAGTAAGTTCATTAGCTCTGATTCTTGTTCCACCAATGTTAACATTATCAATATAAGTAGCATACCATAGACCTTGACCATCACCATCAACAAAGTGCCATGCGAATTGAACATTTTGCCCGGCATAAGCACTCAAATCAATAGAGATAGGTGTATCATAAGCATTATCGCCTTCAGGAAGAGTTGTGGCATTCCAGATTGGAGTCCAGTTTGTTCCATCAGTTGAAACTTTTACATAATAGTTATCACCATAAGTTGAACCATAATGTCCGTAGAAATCAAATGTTAGGTTTCCGGCAGGACAGTTCATTGAATTAGTAATTAACCATTCGTCTTGTGCTGCATAATCCCACATAACACCAGCTTGATACATTCCTTCAGTAGGAACGATGTCGCCAGTTGAAAAGGTAACAGTTTCATACTGAGTCCATGATTCAGTTGTATTTGTTACAACAACAGACCAATCAGCAGGAGGGAATGATTCTTCGAACCCTTCGTGAATACTTTCGCCAACGTTTGGATTAGGAGCATCCCAAGTTACAAGAGCATCATCGCCGGCTAAAGCAGCAACAACGTTTGAAGCAGGGAAAAGAGTTTCGGTAACTAAGATAGTACCAAGATCTAAGTCAATATCACCAACAACAGCTTGGAAAGCACCTGGTTGGTAACCATCAGCAGTAGCAACACCATTGTAAGTTTGGCTAGCAAAAACACCTGCAATAGTAAAGTAACCGTTTGCATCAGTATCTGTTGAATAGTTTTCATAACCTGTAAGAGTTACATGAGCTTGAATTCCAAGACCAGTATCATTTGTGATAACTTGACCTGATACTTCAACGTTTGGAAGCATAGTCATTGTTACGTTAACAGTAGTTTCTTGATCTTCAACTACATCAAAAGTAGCTGTGCCATCATAATAACCATGTAAAGAGGCTGTTAAGCTATAATCTTGGCCTTCAGCAACATAAGGGAATTCAAAGTTTCCATTAGGAAGTGAAACAGCTTGATAGTTTGTTCCATCAATAGCAAGATTAACTCCGCCTAAGCCATTAGTGCCGTCAGTAACACTACCTGCAACTGAACCCATACCTTCTGTTATAAAGTAGAAAGTAACATTTGGCATGCTAGCACTAACTGTACCAGCAGTCATAGCGTTTGGATCAAAATCAGTTGAATCACTTTGCCATGAAAGTGTTCTATTTGGTAATTCAGTAGCAGTGTTAAAGAATTTATCACTTGAAGAGTAATATTCTTCATCCATTTCTCTTTCAGTAAGAACAACTAAGTTTCCACCTGCATAGTTATAAGGTGTATCAAAAGTGATATTGATATTATTTTGTCCTGCTGGGAAATCAACATTTCCTGAGAAGACAGGAGTTAATTGAGAAGCAGGAATATATGTTGATAAGTCAGTTTGGGTAGTTTCACCTATCCAGATATTAACAGGCATAGCTGTTAAATCTGTAACGAAGGTGTTATAGAAGGTAAGACCTTGCATTTGACCACCAATATTTAACTCTTCAGCTAAATAGATGGTTTCAGCAATTGAATTCTTATAGTAGAAGTTCCAAGGGAATTGATTAGCACTAGTTGTACCATTACCAATAGGAACAGCCACAATTCCACCACCGGCCTCAGTAGTGAAGCTCCAAATAGGACTATTAACTACTAAATCATTTGCACTGTTACGAGATTTTACTCTCCAGAAATAAGTTGTAAGATTATCAAGGCCGTTAGCTTCATAAGAAGTTACGTTCTCTCCATCAACAACCATAGCAGCAGCTGCCATTGTTGTAACATCATTAGCAACACTTGAGAAATAAACATCAACATCAGTTGTGTTTTCACCTAACTGCCATTGAAGTGTTACATCAGTTGCCATATTAACTGCACCATGAGCAGGAGCTACTAAAGTAGCAGCAGTTGGTTCATTTTCAGCAGCAAAGCTAAGTTTAAGATTTGGGAAATAGGTAACTGCTGTACCTGCGTCAACAGGGAAATCTCCGTCAGCATAATCATAAGCGCCAACTGTTCCTGTAACGTCAGTTTTGTAGAAGTTAGGATAGCCAGATACCCAAGAAGCATCACGGTTTTCCCAAATAATTTGTAAATTATCTGTGCCATTGTACTCAAAAGGAGTATCTAACATAACGCCTTGCCAGCCACTGCCATTCCAGTAGATGTTGCCATCATAAACTAAGGTAAATCCTGCAGTTTCTGGATTAACATAAGCTGTAGTAACTTCAGCATCAGTTGTGTGTTTAAAATAAATTTTCTGGTTTAATGTTTCATAGTTTGCTGGTTCATTACCAACATTAACTTGAATCTGATTAAAATCAACCGACATACCAATAAGGTTTGAGTCGATTATAAAGTTTGACCAACTATAATCCCATAAGCCATTTAATGGCAAATAAGTTGTAGTGGTGGTTCCGTTTCCAATTTCGATATCCATAGCGAAAATGGATGAAAAAGTCATAAGTACTGCCAATAAAATCAGCATTTTCTTTTTCATAACAATATCTCCTTTACTTAAGTGTTTTTGTTATTTTCATAAATTTCTACTTAACTCATTATAAATGAACCAAGTAATTCATCTAAATCACTCCAATTTAAACCCAAAGAACACCATCTATTCTTTGCATAAAATTCTATGGACAATTTTATTGTAGTAGGTGCAGATTTGTCAATAGCTTTTTTAATTTTTTTTGTTTTTTTCAAGAATTATCAGCTATCCACATTTAAAAAGTTAACTTATGTCCTACCGATTAACCTGCATTTTCGAAGACCTAAACATCTTTATTTTGTGTTTAAATTGCATGAGTAAAACTCCAGTTTTTGTTTCAACATTGCAGTATCAACAGGTTTAGACAAAAAATCATTAAACCCGTTTTTGATAAACTCTTCTTTATCCCCTGACATAGCTTGGGCAGTTAAAGCAATTACAGGGATATTTTTTAATCTATCATCTTCCCTTATTAGCCTTACTGTTTCTACACCACCTAATTTAGGCATTTGGATGTCAAGAATGATTAAATCAGCTCTATTACTCTCAAGGAAATCTAGCACCTCCTCACCATTATTAACAATTGTGAAGTCAACATTTAATCTTTTAAAGATATGGAGCATCAATTTTTGATTAATTACATTATCTTCGGCTATTAAGACTTTCATAACATTAAGCTGTTTGGTAATTTCAGTTTCTTTTCTTACTTGTTTAAGATTACTGAGAGAAAACTCAGTAACCGGGATATGAATAGTAAATTTTGATCCTTTACCCAGCTCTGAATCAACAAGAATTTTGCCCTTTAGCATTTCGACAAAGTTTTTGGTGATTGCTAAACCAAGTCCAGTTCCTTGTGCTCTCAGCTGTAAGTGATTTTCAATTTGTTCAAAATTTTCGAATATTTTATTATAATCTTCTGAAGATATGCCAATTCCGGTATCGACAACCTCAAAAATCATCTCTTCATTTTTATAATCAACATTCAGTGATACTCCACCTTGATCAGTAAATTTGACAGCATTATTAATTACATTGGTCAAAATCTGGAATATTTTCTGTTTATCAGAGTTAATAAACTCAGGCACATTACAAGATTTATTTATTTGGAAAAAAATTCCTTTTTTATGGGTGTGATTAATAAAGACATTATTAATCACAACTAATAACTTCTCTGTAGAGAAAGTAGCGATTTTAACCTTTATTTTGCCAAACTCTATTTTAGACAAGTCTAGAATATCATTAATAATATTCATCAAATAACCGGCAGAATCTTTTATTAAATTCAGCTTTTCGACCTTAAATTCATCTTTCTCATCATTAAGAATCAAGTCAGTAAATCCAATTATTGCATTCATGGGAGTTCTAATTTCATGGCTCATATTAGCTAAGAATTGTGATTTAGCTTTATTGGCATTACTTGCTTGAATTGCTAAATCATTTGCTTTCTGATTACTAGCCAGAAGCTCTTTCTCCGTTTCTTTTCTTTTCTCAATCTCCTGAGAAAGTAAAAAATTCTTTTCAGCTATCTCTTCACTCTTTCTCTTCTCTATTTCAAGCTGGGTCTGAATACGTAAGTGTTTAATATTTATACGATGAGCATAAATTAATAGGAGTAAGATAAAAATACTGAATATTATTAGTCCGATAATTAACCAACTAGACCAGATTTTACCAAGCAAGAGGTTTTTAGGATAGATAGAAATTATTTCAAGATTTGTATCTGCAACAGGATAGCGAGAAATATAAGCTGTGATGTTTTCAGAGTCTTCCAAACTATATAACTTGTATTTTTTATGAGAATTAAGGGAGATATCTGAATGTTTAGGAAACTGGGTAGATTGATAATCATTAAATATAAAGTTTTGCCTAATTTCATCCTCATAACCTTTTGCCATAAGTACTTTCTTTGAACCGCCAAATTTAACAAAGACTTCATTCATGAGAATCTCTTCATTTATCTCAGCGATTAGATTTCCTAGCAAAATACCATTTTTGTAATATGGATGAATTATCAAAAAATAGTAGTTACTATCGATAAAAGTTACTGTGAAGTAAGCCTCCTCATTGTTGGAAATAAATTTCTTCTGATAATCAACAATGTCAGCCCTTTCTTTATTGGGTTCAGCTTTAACATCAAAAACAATATTCCTCTGATTATCTATGAATATTAATCTTCTATAGAGATTTCTGTTATTGATAAATTCTTTATTGATATGATTGGAGAAAGCTTCTTCTACATCCTTCTTCTGAAGTTTTACTTTTTCAGTGTTTTCTGTATTATTAGGTTTTTCTCGAAAATAGTCTTTTAGGGTTAAATTCTCACTAAAGATCTCAATATTATTCTTACAGATAATATTCCAGTATTCTAGAGATTTAGCATCTTTCAATACCTGCGTATCCAAATCTTTGATAGACCTCTCTTCTAGTTCTTTAATTGAGCGATATTGAGTGCTCAAAAAAAAGACCATGTAGCCAATCAAAGTTACAAATACTAATATTGTTGTTAGATTTTGTTTATGTTTCTTTAGCATTAATTTACCTTTTGAGAAAGAACTCTTGTCCTTCTTATGAACCTTGCAATTATTTGGTTTCATTTCTTTCGCTAGGAGTATTTATCCCTAAAAATTCAATATTTCATAATAACTCGCTAAATTCTCTCTCATAAATCCTCTTTATTAGATTTAGTTAAAATTTTAAACCCGAATGGTGCAGTAGACCTTTAGTAATACTTCGCTAAAGCTACGTATCACAGGCGAAGAGTGCAGATTCTTTTAGCAAAATCCCTCTCTTTGAGGGGACACAGGGGGTGCATCCATAAAAGGCATATAATATATATTCGGAAGAATTATGGAAGTTACTTATGTAAAAGAATATACTGCTATTCTCAAAGATCTACTGCATTATTTGGGTTAAAGCATAAAATGTCAAACACTTTTTTGGGAATATCTAATAATGAGGACTTTCATGACACTGTAAGTATAACATTTTTGAGTTTTAGCTATAGATTTTTTTAAGAATCACAGAATTATTGAGACCATTTAATCTTGTTTCTATCTCCTTCAATAAGTGTTATAGTAATATCATCATCTGACCCGTTTTTTATTGCTTTCTCTAAAAGTCCTACACATTTTTCTCTTACAGATTTACCTTCTGAAAGATGTTTTTCAATATCTCCTTCAGTAACAAAATCAGTTAACCCATCTGAAGATAAGAGAAATTGAAAATAATCATTCACTTGGCCCTTATAATAGTGAGGATTAACCTTGTTTTTAAAGCCAAGAGCTGCAGTGATTATATTTTTATCGTCTTGTTTGATTATTTCGCTTTTCTTGATCAAGCCTTCTTTGTATCTCTCCCAGACCTTACTATCATCTTCATTAATCTGACGAAAGCCAATTTTATCTCTTAAATAGATTCTGCTGTCTCCAACACTAAAAGCATGGTAGGTGTCATTAATGATGAATAGTCCCACAAGAGTGCTTGAGAGCTGGGAATAAGCCAAATTTGTTTGAGAATATTCAACTATATCACTATTAGCATCATCGATTGTTTTCATGATGTACTCTTCAATATTTTGCGGATTTATTCTTAAAGAATGAAATCTTCTCTCAAACTTAGTAACAATTTTGTGAGAAGCAATATCTCCTCCAGCATAGCCTCCTACCCCATCACAAATCAGAAAAATTGCTGTACCAAATATATTCATTTCATTTATACAAAGACTATTATCTTCATTTTTAGGGTGTTTATCACCCTTCTTAGTAATAGACCAATATTCAATATTTAGCACATTTATCTCCTTTTATAAAAAAATAATGATAATCTAAAACTTTGCAACAATTTATTCTGTTTGTATAGTAAGACTACCCCTTCCATAAATTTATCTAATATTTTTTTCGATTTCATTTTTTTTATGGTTGCTTTTAACCGAGTCTAAGGGATATTTTTAAGGATTTTGGAAATTCTTTTTATAGTTTTTTAAAATTATTATTGACAGTATTTTTTATAACTATATAAACTGTAACTGTAATACGAACTTGTGAAAACAGTTCTCCTTAATAATGGGTTGGCATGTAATGGAGGTAAGCGTTAACTGCTTAGTTAACGCTTCCTCTTTTTTTATAGTAAAACAACTAATAACAAGCAAAATACAGGAAAACTGAGTGAAAAGCTATAGTTTGTAGGTTATTCTAACAGGAGGATATTGTTTTATATTTTAAAGTCAATAATATTTTTTAGTTTGATTAATCTCTTTACCCTATAGAGGGTAGAGTTTTTGAAAAATCAAAAAACCTAAAGTCCTTTAGTTAAGCCTTTCGCCACACTCCTAAAATTAAAAGTGTTGATTATTTTCAACACTTTGCACTTTTTGCGAATCCTTTTTTAGACTATGAAAACAGGTTTTTGAACCCGAATGGTGCAGTAGAGCTTTAGAGAAGAGTGCAGATTCTTTTAGCAAAATAACTTACAGAATTTGAAGGCATATAATATATATATTCCTGAAAA
>JAEKNW010000146.1 GCA_016838885.1 Candidatus Cloacimonadota bacterium | reverse complement strand
ACATCCATGTCAAGGTTAGTAGTTAATAAATATGCTTCCTGCTTATAAAGTTGTTTTGTACCACTTGACTTGTAAGGTTTCGGTGAAATGACTATCAAGTGTAACTTTTCTCTTTTCGCCCCCCCCCCTTTGCCACAGCACATTTTCAACAACCTTATATCTTACTGTCCTATATGCTTTGCCTATAGAGACTTCAACAGGCTTCCCCAGTTAAGCTATCTTGCCTGAATGCAAATTCATCTGTTAAAATCCATGTAGTCGACTGACATTAGGGCGTCCTCACTTTTTGAAGAGTTACTCACTACATGAACCAAAATCAGTTCACTTTCGCTATGTACCACATGCTTCCTGCGTCTTACTTCAGACCCTGCCGTTTCCAGCAACGCCCTTGATTGAATTCCTGTCAGTTGGGTGTCAGGAATTCTTCCCGTCCATCGGCTCAGATAACATTCTGGCAAACTAAAAGGCACAACTGATGCTGTGCCTTTTATAATATTTATCATTTTGACAATGCTTTATAAAACCAATTATAACTGGATCATGAAGCTTACGGGCTCATATGATACTATTTTAAAAGTACCATCTTTTTAGTTAACTCTTTTCCACTTGTCTTTAGTCTAGAGAAATAAACTCCAGATGCTACTGATTTGTTGTTTGTGTTTGTTCCATTCCAAACAATTCTGTGATTACCTGCTGATAATTTTCCATCAGTAAGTGTTTTTACCTTTTGCCCTCTTATATTATATATCTCAAGTTTAACTTCAGAATCACTTGGCAAATCAAAGGAAATGACCGTTTCAGGATTAAATGGGTTTGGATAATTACTATATAGTTTTAATATTGGGGTAGAAACATTATTCTCTATATTAGGATCTTGTGGCGAAATTAAGTAGTAAGATTCATTTAGAATAACATGTTGTAAAATTTTGAATTTATTCTCCTTGAAATCATATGCATAAAAGTCTCTGAGAGTACTCCTTTTATCTACAGAAGCAAATTCTAATCTAATATTTGATTCGATTTTTGTTTCAATTGAAGGATATAACAAAAGTTGAGCTTGATTATCCACAACAGCCACAGCTCCAATACAAACATCATCTTGAAAAGCACCAATCTCTATTACAGAGTCATCAATATTTACTATATCCATTACTACATATTCATCAGTAGCTTTGAATTCATACTGCGTTAAGTCAGGAGTTGCATTTTTTTTATAGTAAGATCCAGAATTTCTCCAACTAAATCCCTGTATAGTTTCGCTAACCCTTACGATATAACCTCTTCCTTTGTGTAATGTGTGTGTTTTCCAGCTTGGAGATGTAGAAATATTAATACCTCCTTTAGGGTTAACCGGGATGGGAGCATAACTCCATTTTTCTGATCTCATAGAAGTTACTTTATCAAAATTATCTCCAAAAGCATCAATCATGTCTTTACTTTCATCCAGCCAATAACCAACCCAGTTGTCTGCCTCTGGATATAAAGTAATTGAAGTCTGTGTATTATCCATATCATATGGGATATCGTATTGCTTTGAATAATCAGTCATTTCGATTTTGTAGAAAGAAGAACTATATATAGACTCAAGTCCATTTACATTCCAATTATTGTATTCAAAAGATGCATAATCATCCTTATGTTTTATTCCAAGTCCATATGGATAAAGAATATCAAACAATTGCTCATTGCTCAAATTTCCATTTACTATAGGAAATGAGACCCAATTCCATCCAGAATGGATATGAGTGTTAGCACTGAATGGAATTAAAATATCAGTATTCATAATATCATCTGATTTAATATTGATAAATCCATTATAACTTTTATACATACTAGTAGGATAAAAATTCCCAATAATTGTCATACTTGAGTTTGGATTAAGTTCACTTTGATAACTATCAAATATTAATACATCTTCTAAGTCTTCAGATATATCAAGCTCAATATTTGTTATAGTTGTATTATTGCTAGTATTTAGAATTTCGAATTTAAACTCCCTTGGAGAATCCGGATTAATGTTTCCTAAAACAATTTCATTAATAGTTGGCATTAAGTGTATATCATCATACTCATATGCCCCAATATCAATTGATTGTCCAGCAATTCTGTTTCCTCCATCAACATCATGAGATAAAGAATAATACGTATAATCATCCTCAACTTCTGTTATGAGAAAACCACTATCAAGGCATGGTGATGTATAATCAATTTTGTAGTTATCATACAGCAATGGATTGCTATATATATTATTAACTGCAATATAATTTAACTCCATATTATAGAAACTAAAAGGTATAAATCCTGCATATGAGATATAATCATTATATTGGTCATCAATTAAATCAAAACCTTCAATATTATTTGATTCAAAAATAATGTCTGGATAGTCTAAAGTAGCAGAGTCAACTATTATTAGTATTGAATGGCCTGCTCCGTGAACATCTGGGTCTTCTAGAGCATTATTGTCTCGGAATAGGTTATTGTTGAATACGATTTGATTTTCATTGAATCTTATTACGGCTCCTCCTCCAAAAGATGAAGCAGTGTTCTGAACAAATGTGTTGTTTTGAAAAACAGTTGTGGGAAGAGAACTAGTATTAGCGGAATGATTAAGATAAAGAGCTCCTCCTTCTACTGCACTATTTGAATAAAAAACATTGCCTGCAACAAAATTAGTTCTATTATCATAAATCTTATTAATACTAAGGGCACCTCCATAAGTAGCGTGATTGTTTTCAAAATAACAATTCTCAATTATAGGCGCATTACCACGAGCATAAATAGCTCCACCATATGTGGTATTACCATCAGCAGTATTGTTTATAAATCTACAATTACTAAACAACACATCAATTGTGTTTAATGGATCTTGAGAATTTAAGTAGACTGCAGCTCCTCGTCCTGTTTGATCATTATGAGCCACAAGAGGGTTTCGAGAGACATTGTCTCTAAAAGTACAATTTTTAAAAGTAACAGTAAATCCTTCTTTACCTCGATCATTTCTTATATTGACAGCTCCCCCCAAGTTCTCAGTAAAACTAGCGGGACTACCTGAACTGCTTCCACGTCTGTTGGCTGCTTTTTCGAAAATCACCCATTCAAACAAAGCATCTCCATAATCAGAGCTAGTAGCAGTTCCCAAAAGAACTCCAAACCATTCAGCATATTGAGCATTCCATCTTGATGTCAATGTAACTGGCTTATCTTCTGATCCTTTTATTATTACTGAGCCTGCTACCGAGAATACCTGGGATTGTCCAAAACTAAGGGTTATCCCATTGTCTGATTGACTAGAATCTATGATTAATAATGTGTTTTCTGGTACACGCAAGTTACCATTAGAGTATAAATCACCAGTTAAATCATCAATAATTACACTTTCATTAATATAATATGTTTGCAAGAAACTAGCATCATCATAGCGTGAAACTGTCTTTTTTTCAAAAGTATTGTACCTAAATTCAGAAGGTATAGTTTCTGAATTTTTCGGATGGTAAGGCCAACTGTTTGTTAAACTTGTAGCCCAAAAATATGGCATACCTGAGCAATAATATGATTCATCATTCCAAGCCTTTGCATCAGTTCCATAATGGTCATCAGTCCAAGTCCTTGTGTAATAGTTACCCCAAAAATTCATTCGCTTGATAATATTATTCTTCTCAATTGGTTTTACATCAAAACCTCTTCCACTAGTTAACTTATAGCCAAAACTTGCATATTCCACTGTTGCTTGAAGCACATTTGTAGTAAGAAAAGTTGCAGCAGGACCTCCCACAATTGGGACAAGATTTAAAATAGCGTTCCCAATAGTAAGCCCGCCTCCTGCTGTCATATACAGTGGACCTGCATCTGTCCAATGTTGTTTCGATTTACCATAATTATTAATAGTTATCTGTTCAGTCTGCCTTTCTGATTCGTCATGTCTATCAAAAAACTCGGGTAATTTTGGATAGACAGCTAAACCATACTTACTAGAGGTGTTTCTAAAAAAGGTGTTATGTTTTTTGTTCCGTCCCCAGAATGAATCTACTTGAATTGAATTACAAATATTGCCTTCAAACAGATTCTCATAAGGACCTTCATAGATGCCACCATAGTGCTGAGAAGATTCTCCATGACACAACAACTCACCAGTATAATCATCAGGTACAATATTTGTAATAATATATGAAAGAAATGTACTTAACCAAGATGGCCAAGATGGCACACTTTCGTCAATTAAATCTTCAATTGAAGTATTTTTGGATTTTTTTACAGTATTATATCCAAAAACATTGTGATGTGCACCATTCTGAACTACCATGGAATGTCTTAATTTCCTAAAAATATTATTTTCAACAAGAATATGATGACTATCATATTCTATAAAAACACCGTATCCGTTACCTCCCTCACCATGATTTTGAGCATCATCAAAATAGCAACCTGCTACATAATTGTGTTCTGAATTTATCATTCTTAGATGATTGCTAACAGGATTAGTGCTCTCAACTCCAATAACCCAACAGTTACGACTATACATAAAGTGCATGTTAAGCCCATGTCCTGAATTATCTGTGGAACCATTTTCGTCGCGAATAATCCATAAATCTTCTATCCCAACATACTCAATTGGAACGTCTTCACTCCCAGTGACATTTATACAATTATCTTCAGTTGCTAAATTAAAATTCAGGATTGTTCTTTGACTTCTATCCTCATCTCTTCTAAATTGGTGATTACCTTTAAGAATTATGTAGGATTTAAGGTTGATTGGCTCAGAGAGATTAAATTCTCCTGGAGGTAAAATTATTCTACAAATATTGTTTATACTTACAACAGGATCTTGCGAGTTTATATCGTGAAGATCATTTATCTTACTATTAATGTAATTCGATGTTACTTGATTAACATCTAAAATGTAATCATTATTTTGTATTGGTATGTTTCCCTCCAACCCTGCTTCTTGCCATTCGGCACTTAAAGTATCAACTAATTCTGGGTATTCAGTAGTAAAAGCTGCAATATTATATATAAATGTAAGTATCATTAAAATCATAATTCTATTCTTCATTTTTACCTCCTATTAGTAATGTAAGAATCCTACAATTCCCACAATTTTTGTGTTATTTGAATTCATATGTGTTTTAGAAATATGATGATACTTTCCAAAAAAGTCACTGTCTTCAATACAGATAATAGAATCTGTTTGTGAATCATAGATGATCTCATTTATCATTAAGTAGCGATCATCTGAGCTGAAACTAAACATGGGATCTCCACTATTGATATCAAGCTGAATAATATCTCCTGCTTGTAAGTTTACAAGAAAACCACCTTCCCATTTATATGCTAAGAAATATTTAGAATTTGAATATTTAACAAAACTTAAATTTGTACAAATTTCTTCAACAATATTATTGTGAATATTATATTTTATTAACTTGTTAATAGATGGGGTATTGCCAGAAGAATCGCTCATGTTAAATTTATATGATATTGTACCACTTGCAATTTCAGCAGAATTAGTTATCCATGTAGATATAGAAGGAAGAATGGGTTCTTCATGTCTAAATACTACTATAACTTCATTAGTCATAAGTATATGTTTATGTACCTCAGAAATATCGTTATTCATATCTGAAGTATTAACAGTATAGATTATACTCCTTTCATCATAAGAGAATGAAGAACTACCTTCATTTTTGTAAGGAGTGTTAGTCAAATTTGAGAGTTCAGTACCATCAACATTGCAAATAAATATTTCTCCATCTTTTTCTAAGAGCATCTTTGTCCTATCCTGATTAAAATATTGCACACCGCCCAAAGAATCAATAATAGTTCTTCTATACTCTCCATCGAGGGACATAATATCAATTCTGCTTGCAAAGTCTAATAGTATAACTTCATCATCATAATTTCCTGCTAAGTCTCTAACGAAATAAGGTCTTGCTCCCGCAAAAGAAGTTTGATGTTGTGATTGAATTAGTTGTACATCAGAACCATCAATATTCATTGTAGCTATGAAATCTTCCCTCCAATTCCCCTCACCAACCTCAGGTTCATTATATAACTTAAAATCACATCCAACTACTAATATTATAATTACTATAAGTAATATCGAAATCATAATTTTGCTTTTCATTTTTACCTCCTATTAGTAATGTAAGAAACTAACAATTCCAATCAGTCTATCTTCATTTATGTTCATATGTAATCTATCGACAGTGTTATATTTTTTAAAGAACTCTGAATCAGAGAAAACATAACTAATCTTTAAAGACAAATCCCAAACTCCAGTATTCATAACTAAATATCTATCTGTTGAACTGAAACTTAAGAATTCAGTATAGGAATCTGTATCAAACGTATTTATTTCCTCATTTAGTAAATCAATCAGATAGACACCTATCCAGCTTGTATATGCAGCAATATTTTCTTTGTCATGAGAGTATACAATTCTTGTTGTACCAGAATGAAGAGTGGTTTCTTCATTTGTTTCTAGATTTAGTCTTATAATCTCATGCTTATCTAACGACGAAATGCTGTTACTGAATAAAAACAAATTATAAACAATGCTCTTTTCATTGATTAAAGAAGGATAGTTGATAGGCAAAAAATGCACACTATATCCATTATTATCTAATGTAAAGAGTGTTTCAGTATGCAAATCTTCTAAGCTGACTTTATTAATGCAATAATTAACATCCCAATTTCCTGTTGAATAAGTAACACTGTTTTCGTCATAAGAAAAACTTGGGGACCTATCATATACATTTGGAGTATTAGTTAAATTTATTAATCCAGTGCCATCAACATTGCAAATATATATTTCTCCATCTTTTTCTAAAAGCATCTTTGTCCTATCCTGATTAAAATATTGCACTCCACCTAATGAATCAATAATAGTTCTTCTATACTCTCCATTGAGAGACATAATATCAATTCTGTTTTTAAAATCCAAGAGAATAACCTCTTCTTCACTGTTACCAGCTAGGTCTCTAACGAAATAAGGTCTTGCTCCCGCAAAAGAAGTTTGATGTTGTGATTGAATTAGTTGTACATCAGAACCATCAATGTTCATTGTAGCTATGAAATCTTCCCTCCAATTCCCCTCACCAACCTCAGGTTCATTATATAACTTAAAATCACACCCGAATGCTAATATTATAATAACAAAGAGAAAAATTCCTTTTGTAATTCTCAAACTTATCATTTCTTAAAACTCCTTAACTCTAAAACATTGTTTTCAACAAATCCATAATCGTATTGCTTAAGAATGCTACTTTTATTAAAATTACTCAGGGCAACTGGTATTAAAGGAAGCATCTTTGGAACATCGCTTGATAATATCAATTCGTTATCCTTTGCAACCTCTTCAGAAAGTTCAACAGGGATGTTTGTCTTGGCAAAATCCATCTTTACATCAATTGTAGTTATTCTTGAATTTAGACCAACTTGTTTCTTTACGGTTTGAGCTTCTAAATAAAAACTACCACTAATTTGCAAGAATGAATCTGCTGTTGCAAACATATCATTAATTTCATTTTCAAAAGTTGATAACTCATTTTTAGATAAAACATCAATAGTTTGATTTTCCCCAAACTCATCAGTACCCCATATTTCTGTGACCTCTTTTGTTTTGTTATCAAGTCTGATATAGACAGCATTGCCTTCAAACTCTTCTAAGATAACCATGTTCTTATCATCTTTAGAATATACCTCTAAGGAGTGAATACTCTCATTATTACCCTCTGTTTTATAACAATAAACTACACGATCTCCACGTTTTAGATCATTCCCAAACCGTATTGGAGATAACATTTGGATGTACCCAGCAATCTGCTTCTTTTTGTTACCACTTTCCATTATTGATTCCATGTCGTTACATAATAGATTGGTAAAGAAGATATAAATACACATCAACATTATCAATTTCATTTTCATACTTTCCTCCATGTTTATTTATTTAAAACAAGTAATTTAATATTGTCTAAGTTTGTCAAGTTCTTGTTTTCTTAATATATGCAATAATAAGTGAAATAATTTTGCTGTCAATTATTTTAAATTATTTATTGAACTATATCATCTAATTGATAAAAAGACGCTATTTTAACCCAAATAATGCAGTAGATCTTTGAGAATATAGTGCTATTCTCAAAGATCTACTGCATTATTTGGGTTAATATCTAAGGCTCTTTCTCAAGTAGTGTGGGAACTTAATAAAAATATCTTAGTTTTTTTTGGAACATGATTTACAATAATGATACCATAGTCCTTAGTCTATTCCTAGGGAAATCTTAGTCATTCCTTTAAGTATCTCGATGAACTTCCAATGATTCATCGAGATACTCAAAAGCATCAATAGGCAAACCCTTTTGTAATGCCTATTTGTGGCACTTAAAAAATGTGGAATTTAGTCTGCTTTCAGATAAAGAGCAAAGTTAAATTTTAGCAACTATTCTTAAAATACTGTTTACAATATAAGAATATATTTGTCTTTTTCTTGGGTCATCCAATTTGCTATCCACTCTACTTGAGAGAGAGCCTATTTTAATAAGATTTCTTTCATCTCTTCGGGATTTTGAACAGTCTCCGCTTGGATAATATAAAAAAGATTGATTTAATTATTGACGATTATTGAAGGAGATGTTATTTTAGTTTAAATTATAATAAAGGAGTAATTTTGCGAAAATATTTCTTAATAATTGTTTTATTTATTTCTTATGGATTACTGCTTGGTAAGTCTTACTATGTCAAAGAATTTGTCAGTGAAATTGCCCTAAATAAAGACGGGACTCTCGATATAGAAGAGAAGTGGTCATATCATTTTAAGGGCGGTCCTTTTAGGTACGTAACTAGAGATGTTAGAGCTCCCAGAGAGGGATTTATTATTTGGGAAAAGGCTTTCATAGACACTTTAAAAATTGAGCCTGGAGATGGGGACGGGCTGATAAGTTACGAGTACACGAATGACCTAGATATTAAATTTCATTTAAATGAAATCTCAGACCAAGAAGTTGATTTTATCTTGAAGTACAAAGTTTTTAATGCTTTAACTTATAAAGGGGATAAAGCTATATTGGATTGGCTTCCTCTTCCTAATAAATACGAATTTTTGATTGAAAAAGGGAGCGTTACTTTCACTTTTCCTGATGAGATACCGATAAATCAAATTGTTAATTTCACCGAGAAGGTTAAAGGTGTTACTTACGAGGAAGTGGGAAATAATCTTATCTGCAAATTCAAAAACTTACAAGGAAAATCTTTTCGGCTTGAAAGTAATTTACCTTTAGACAAAATAAGTCTCAAAGTTTATCCGTCGCCATTTCAAGAGATTAAACTTAGGGACAGGTATCCCGAATATAGTTTTTATGTAGATTTTTATAAACTACTTATTCTGGCAATAATTATATATCTGATAAGTGTGATATTTATTTTAATCAGACGATATAACCAGCAAATCAAGAGTCTTCCAAATATCACAAACTTACCTTCCCATAAACACCCGGCCTTAGTAGCTCGCCTCTTGCAAGTAGGTTCTGATGATTTGAATTTGATTCCTGTTTTAATGTATATGGCGATAAAGCAGTTAATCTCCTTCACCCAAGTTACTGATAAAAAAGGAAAGCTTAAAAAAGATTACTATATAGATATTGCTGAAAATCTTTCCTCAGCTGACGATATTGACCAAGCATACCTTACTCTTCTAAAAAAGGAAGAGGATAGAATCCAGAAAAGACTTGTTTTAAAAGCTTTAATCACTAATTCTTATCGTCATAAAAAAGAAGCTCTAAAAGTTATCAATAGCAAATTTGATGAAACCGGTTTAGTTGATGTCTTAAAGAAGAAAAAATATTATAAAAAAGTTATACTTTTCTTTGTCATCTTAGTTATAGGTGTGATCTTTACAATTATGGGGGCAATCTTCTTTGTTAAGGGATTTAGCTTAGCACCTCTCCCTGCATTTAGTATCATCGCCTACTGGATTTATTTGATGCTTCATTTAGATGATAAGTCCATTCTTAGTCCTTCAGGGCTATCTAAGTGGAAAGAGTGGAAAGCTTTTAAAAAGTATCTTTCTCAAGCATTGAAAGGGAAAAAAGACCAGCTGAGTCCAAATGATGCCGAAGAAATCTTCCCTTATGTATTGACGATGGGTTATGGACAGCAATATCTACACTACTTCAAGAAGAAAAATATTGATGTAAATTTCCCTAATTTAGGAGAAATAGCAGATGATATAGAAGCTCTTAACGCATTTATTACTGTACTAGTAGTTACTTCTGCTACAAGCGGAGCTTCAGCTGGTGCCACAGGTGGAGGTGGAGGCGGTGGAGCAGGGGCCGGTTAATAATTAACCCAAATAATGCAGTAGACCTTTGTGAATAGCACTATATTCTTCTGCAAAAGTAAGCTACGTAATTTTCATGAATATATATATTATATGCCTTCAAATTCTGTAACTTATTTTGCTAAAAGAATCTGCACTCTTCCCTAAAGTTCTACTGCATCATTCGG
>JAEKNW010000145.1 GCA_016838885.1 Candidatus Cloacimonadota bacterium | reverse complement strand
ATCAACAAATTATGTCAAGAAAACCTTAAGATGGGCAATATTATTGACTTCTTTAAGGATAAGCTATTAGAGAGAGTGGCTTGATGGTTGAACAGTCTCATTATAGGGGATACGCTTTTATATAATTTTTATTTTGACAGAATTTTGCACCTTCACTTTTGTGTATTTTTCATATAAAAATAAAATAATTGGAGTAACTTTGGAAAAAACTATTAAAGCTAATCCGGCACCGATAGGCTTAATCGGCTTCGGAATGACTACTATTTTATTGAATATCCACAATGCAGGATTCTTTCCTCTCGATGTTGTGATAATGGCCATGGGCATAACTATTGGAGGTTTTGCTCAAATTATTGCCGGTATCTTAGAGTATAAGAATAACAAAACTTTTGGTACAGTGGCCTTTGTGGCTTATGGCTTCTTTTGGCTGTCATTAGTCTTAATCTGGACCTTACCAAAAATGGGATTAGGCGAACCTGCATCACCACTGTCTTTAGGATTATACCTGCTTCTTTGGGGTATCTTCAGTTTAGGTATGTTTATTGGTACTTTCCGCTCTGTTCTGGTTTCAAAACTTGTTTTTGGAACTTTGGTAATCTTATTTATGCTACTTGCTCTTGCTAATTTTACAGGTAGTCATCTGATTCATACTATCGCAGGCTATGAAGGAATACTTTGTGGTTCCTTGGCTATGTATGAAGCTATTGCTCAAGTTGTTAATGAAGCTCACGGAAAGAAAATATTACCTTTGTAATGAATTTTATTTACCTACCCCCTCTTAATCGAGGGGGATTCTTTATTTAACCCCTAAACTCTAACCCTAAACTCCTCACTCCTCACTCCTCACTCCTCACTCCTCACTCCTCACTCCTCACTCCTTACTCCTCACTCCTCACTCAAAAGATTTCTATTGCCATATTTTCAAGGAGTAAATAGTTGACTTCAGAGGGGAAAATATGAAAAGAAAAAACGTATATCAGACTACTGTATCTATGTTGCTGTTATCAGCTCTATTTAATGGAGTTTTTAATGGTTTTACCGGGATTCAGGACATCATAGCACGTAAGGCATTTAACGCCTTAGATTGGCAGTTAATGGTCTTAACGATGATTTGGCCTGTTACTAACTTCCTATCAATCTGGTGGGGTAAGATATTAGAACAGAGTAGTAGTAAAGCTAAATTTTTCTGGGCTGTCGCTGTATTAGGCAGACTATCTCTCTTATTGGCATATTTTACTACTTCAATGAATATCTATTTACTGATTTTTGGACTGGTTTCTTTCTTTAATGGGATTCTATCCCCGGCCTCTAATTCGATCTATCAAAGCAACTTACCACACAATAGATCTAAGATCTTTGGTTATACTATGAGTGTCGCTTCTTTGATGAGTATGATATTTGCTTTTATATCCGGAAGATACTTAGACTCTTCCGAAGCTAACCTTAAGAATATCTTTATCTTTGTTTCATTAGCAGGTTTTATTTCTGCTTCAGTACTAAGCTTTGTTAAAATTGAAGATAATAAAGTAACTTATCAGAAAAAGATGGCTAAGAAAGATTTCCTACTAACTCCCTTGAAAAGAGCACTGCAACTCCTAAAAACTAATAAACCTTATGCTCATTTTCAAAGAGATTTCACACTTTATGGTTTTGGTTTTCTGTCTTTAGCTCCAGTAATCCCCATTTTTATGGTAGATAACCTGAACTTAAATTACACTCATTCTTTTATTTCCAAAGGTATCTTAGCTCAGATTGGTTTTTTAATCTTATCACCAATCTTTGGCAGATTGCATGATAATTTTCATCCTTTCAAGTTTGCCTCTTACTCTTTCGGAGCAATTGCTATCTTTCCTCTACTCTTGATCATAACCGGTCAATTCAATAATCATTTATTTAGCTTGATTGCTATCTACTTTTCATTCCTGATTTATGGGTTTGCTATGTCTGGTGTAAATATGGCTTGGAATATGAGTTCAATCCACTTTGCCGGTAATGAAGATGCTTCTATGTATCAAAGTTTGCATGTTACTATTACAGGAATTAGAGGACTTTTTGCTCCTGTTTTAGGTATTTTAGCAAAGAATTATCTAGGTATTTACGGAGCCTTTTTTATGTCTTTCTGTTTTTTCGCTACAGCTTCTGTTTTTAGTTACAGAGATTATAAGGCTTATTCTTCAGGGAGATTGAAGTAAAGGTAATACTAATTACTTGAATAAAATAGGTAGTAAGGGCATTTAGTCTGGTCTAAATAAATAATTTCTTGGAACAATAAATGTATAAAAAAATACTAAAAAACTGTTAATTGAGGATATATGAAATCTAAACTAATTCTTCTTTTTATATTGTTATCTGTGAGTATAAGCGTCTTTGCTGATAATTCTCGCAATGAAAGAATCAATCGTTATGCCGGTGTTAACGCAACTAATTTGATTACCTATTTAGATTCTTTGTCAGGGCTTAAATCTAGTTATGCTAATTTTATTTTCACCCATGTTAGTGATAATGATTTAGCAGTTCTTACTCCTGAATATGTCGATGAACATCTAACTTATGCCTTAAAAGTATTAGATTTACCTTATGTTTCAGCCATTCCTGAGGAGTATTTTCAACATTTTATTCTGCCTTTAAGAATATCACAAGAGCCTTTCGAGAGTTGGCGAAAAGAGTTTTATGATAAACTATATGCTGATGTTTCACAAGTAACTACTATAAATGAAGCTATTCTCTTAGCAGATCTTTATTATCAGGAAGGAATCTACTTTAAACAAACTTCAGGCAGGGATCAGGCTCCTCTTACTTCAATTAAGCGGGGGTATGGTAGATGTGAAGAGATGTTAATTCTTCAGATGGCTATCTTTAGAGCTGTTGGGATACCTTGTCGAGCAGCTTCAGCTCCCTATTGGTCTTTTACTGACAGCAATCATGTCTGGACCGAAGTTTGGACTCCTGAAGGCTGGAAAATAGTTCCTGAAGCTTATCCACTTGAATATAGAAAATCTTCCTGGGAAGTTGATAGAGCAAGAAAAGCCCCTTTGGTAACAACTCAAGTTTATGGAAGTTTTGATTCTCCTCAAGCCCTAAAAACCAACATGTTAGATACCAAAGTTAATATAACTGATGTTTATGATGAAACGGTAACTACTCTTGTAAATGTCATTGATGAAGCAAATATCCCTGTTCCTCATGCTGATGTTTTCTACTATGCAACATCGTTTGGAGGCTTGTTTGATCTCTTTTCTACCCAAACTGATGAGAATGGTCAAGTTCTTATTGATTTTGGTGAGACTTCTCTTTTTGTTACAGCCGGTAAAGATAGTAAAACCGGGTATGGTCTGATTAACACCCTCAACGGGGTAACTTCAATTTCTATTACTCTCTCAGAAAACCTCATTATTGATGAAAATGCCGTCCTCAATTTTCCTTTAGACTCTTCAACCAATAAAGATTTTGGGGTTACTGAACAGAATAGGAAATATTTAGATAATCTGACTGAGCTTGCTAACCAAAGACGTGATAATAGACTGCTTCAAGACAAAAAAACTCTGGCTTTTTTGAAGAACTATCCCATTAAGGAAGAAAATCAAAGTGAAGAAGAATATCTTGATAAGAGAGAAAAATACCTGGCAAAATGTGAAGAATTAGCTGGAAATGCTGATAATTGGCTTTATTTTGATAATAAAATTTCTCTATATCCTCAAGGTGAATTAAGCCGTAAGATTCTGATAGATCTAGTGATAGACTGGGATATTAAAGATTTGATTGAGTTACCTGATACCACTTCTATTGAAGGTTTAATCCTAACTTTGACGGATAATAGATTATATTACGAAAAGTTTATTGAATATGATATTTTTAGAAACAATGTTCTCAAGCTGCCTTTTGGCTCTAACCCTTTCCCGGAAACCGGATGGCAAGCCAATCTTTCTTTAACTACCAATAATCTAAGAGTCAGAAGTATTGATCAGACTGTAAAAAATATACACCAATGGATCAAGGAAAATATCATTCTTGATAATGATCCAAACTGGAGCTATTTTGGGGGAAGTTTGACACCTTTGCAGTATATAAATAAGAAATATCTAACGAAAAATCAACAAGTTTATCTCTTTTCAGCTATGCTTCAAAATGCCGGTATTCCCTTGCGTTGGCAAGGTTTTTTAGAGTTTTATAATGGAAAAGAATGGATTGAGATAATTTGGGAAGATACATCAGAAGAAGATGATACCCCTCCAATAAACAGGACTTTGGTTGAGTTTGAACTTACCCTTAATAGTGATGAAAAGTCCTTGAATCCTGACCCATGGGGTAACTTTCTGTTAGCCAAAATATCTGAAAATGGCTTACTCTCTTATTCTTGGTTTGATGCAGAAGAGATTGATGGTAAGTTTATGGTTAAATTCTACCAAGAACCAAACCAACAAAATTATCTCCAAGGATATATTAGAAACAAAAATGGTGATGCAAATCTCATCATTAAAGCTATAAACGAAGATACACAAGATCTTGAACTGAATTTCGTTACTCCAAAAACTAGTAATGAAAATCTGATAACTTGGTCTGATAAGACGCTTTCTAACCTGACAGATCTTCTTACCTCGCATAAACTAACTGACCAAAAAACGATTGTCTTTGTGCTTAATCAACAAGGAAATGAACCCCAAGAAAGAATGTTAGAACAGCTACTCAACAAAGTAGCAGCTTTTGCAGAGAAAAAGGTTAATATTCTTGTTTATTCAGAAAATAGGAATTTATCTTCTCCTAATCTTAATAATCAAAATAATCTAATCTATCAGGTAGCGGAGTGCTTTATTGAAGAAGAAATTTCAGTAGATAACTATCCTCTTATTTTCTTGCTTGACTCAGGGAAGATAGTAACCTCTGCTAATGGTTTTGATTTAGATTTAATAAATTATCTACATAGATTAGTTGATTAAATGGTAATAAATTACAGGCTTGTCTTTAATTTAACATAGCTACAAGTATCATTTTTTATTGACATGATTAATAGTAACAATAATTTGACCTTACGAGCTGGAGATGTGTCCGAGTGGTTTAAGGAGCACGGTTGGAAACCGTGTATAGGTGTAAGCTTATCTAGAGTTCGAATCTCTACATCTCCGCCATTTTTTTTAACCTAAAATAAAAAATAGGGACTATTATAATGAACAAAAAGAAAAATAAGAAAAAAAGGATTTATCATTTTTATATTGTTCTTCTAGGCATTGAACCAAAGATTTGGAGAAGATTTTCAATTCAAGCTGATAAATCATTGTATGACTTGCACTATGCCATTCAAGTTGTAATGAGCTGGGAATTTATGCATTTAGCTGAATTCAAAATCCATAATTATACTTACACTGACCCGTCTTATACAAGCAAAAAGACAGATAAAGATTATCATAAATATAAGATCAACACTTTTATCCAAACAGTAAATCAATCTTTTAGATATAACTATAATCATATTGAAGGATGGGAGCATGAATTGATTTTGGAGAAGATAACAGAAGAAACTGATCACGATTATGAAATTTGCCTAGAAGGCGAAAGAGCATGTCCTCCAGAAAATTGTGGTGGATTGATAGGATATAAGCAAATCCTAGAAATAATTGCTAGTCAGGAGAGCAAAGAATATCAGGATTTAATCAAGTGGCTTGGTCACAATTATAATCCAGAATTGTATGATCCTGAATTAGTTAACAATGTCTTTACTTCAGAGCAATATATTAATAAATACTTTGATATGGATAAAGATGATTTGATAGAAATCATGGAAGAAAGACTTCTTGAAGACGACCAAGAGGATGGTATTCTTGGGAGCATAAAAAGGTTATTTTATAATAATTCTATAACAGAAGAAGATGACTTAGATATCTACGAAGATTATGAAGAAGATGATGACGAAGAAGATGATGATGATGACCAATTTCTGATTGCTCCTAAGAAAGATAAGGCCAAGAATGTTGATCTCAACCAAGATTCATACCATTTAACAATTTCATTGCAAGATATTAAACCATTTATTTGGAGAAAAATTAGCGTTAATTCAAATATTCTTTTACCTGAATTGCATGATGTGATTCAAATAGTAATGGGTTGGGATAATGATCATCTTCATGAATTTAGAGCTAATAGAATAAATTATATTGATAAGAAATTTAACTCTCCTATGTCAAAAAGTGATAAAGATTATCGGAAAGTACGACTTTGTGATATTTTAAGTAAAAAAGGCAAAGCAATTACCTATGAATATGATTTTGGGGATGGTTGGGAACATAAAATTGTTTTGAGTCAAATAATACCTAAATCTGGTCAGGCATATTCAGTTTGTCTCGAGGGAGCACGTTCTTGTCCTCCCGAGGATAGTGGAGGACCCCACGGTTATCAAATAAAACTTGATATATTAAACGATAAAAAAGATGAAGATTATGAAGATATTTTGGATTGGATGGGTGAAGACTATGACCCGGAAAAGTTTGATATTGATCTTGTAAATAAAAGACTTAAAAGATACTATGGGATTAAATAATTGTCTTTTAACCCAAATGGTGCAGTAGAACTTTAGTATAGATCTACTGCATTTTTTAATTTATTTTTTCAAAGATAAAATCTTCCACTTCAACCCCTGCATCCTTGGCAATCACAGGGCATTTAGCCTTGAGTAAAAAGAATATTTCCCGGTCCTCATTGGAAAGAGCTTCATAATTACCTTGACCTTTGGCAATTACGATGTCGGCATGATTAAAAACTTCTCTAAATTCTTCATTAGTGCTTTTAATGATGGCTCCCGGAGCTCTAACACCGGATGAGATAATTTCGGCATATTTGTTTAGACCAATCTCTTTAGCTTCTTTTAAAGTAACATCATTCAAAACCGGAATACCTCTGGTAGCAAAAATTACCTGAGTTTTTAACTGCTTAATTAGGATCATATCAAAGACTGCTTCACCACTGTTATCACCAATATACAGAAGGTTTTGGGCTGAAGATAATTTATCATAGAATAAGTTAAAATCCCAGATTTTGAAATCACAATTGATCGCATCATCAATATCGCGTTTCAAATCAAACTCTCGTTCAACTCCTAAATCAATCACATTACCTGCAGCAGCAATTCTTAGAGCTAACTCTATTCTATCTTTAGGATTATTGATATTCTCCACCTGCTCCAGATATTTGGGATAGACTTCCAAAGCATGAGCAATATTCTTTTCTTTAATCTCTTGATAAGGGTCCTGAATACCGGTAACATCTGAGACTATTTTATAGATAAGTCCCCCTGTTTCCGGTGGAGTATTATCAAGAGGAATATCTCTAATTTCTTCTCCAACTCTATTCAATATTTCTTTAATTAAATCTTCATCTGAAGTTGCTATTCTACCGGCATTTAAAGCCTGTTTCATAAAACAGGGTATACATTCTAAAAAAGTTTTCATATTACTACTGATTATCTAAGTTTTGAATTATCCTTTCGAGAAGGGGTTTATGAATACGCTGGAATTCTTCTTTAACAAGAAGGTGAATGTCACTAATATTTGCAACTTTCTTTATATCCATTTTTCCATTACCATCAATATCATATCCATAAATCACTACATCTAATCCAATTAAATCACCTGTTGTAATCTGCATAACTTGAGTTAAACTATAATAATGGTTTGTAGCCGCAGGGTTAAAATTATAGGCTTCTGGGAAAGTATAAGTCCTAACTGAACCATTTACTCTATCACAAAAAAAGTTATCTTCTGAGTTTTCATTATCATCATCAATTTCAGCAGAAAGTAATTGATAATGACTACTATTTTCTATATCCCATGCCAAACTAAATTCAGGATTTTCAATATCAAAATCAGAGGAAGTAATACTGGTCAATGAATCTGCAAAAGGTATAGTGATAGAATAATTCTTTGTAACATTATTGTAGGTATAATTCAGACAGATAGTCTCTTGAGGATTATCAAATATAGCTACATCAAAAATTAAATAATCCAAGGATTCTTCCTCAGTCTGTCCTTCATGTTCGTGAATTATTGCCTCGTATATGCTATTATTTATTGTAATAGTAACAACTGCCTGCTCTGATAGAATTAAATCCATAGTTGTAGGGTCATAGGGAACGACAACAACAAGACATCTTGGAAATTCAAGTGAGGGTATGGACCAAGTGTATATCCCAAAATCTCTTCCACCAACATTCTCATTTGAATCGATATCACCTAAATCGAAATGAAATGGCTCGATTCCACTATCATGTCTACAACCACCAACTAATATTATTAGAATAACCATGCTAAAGATAACAAGTAATTTGTACATTTCTTTCTCCTTTTTATTGTATCATAGTATTATAGAAAATAACACTTGAGTAGTATAATAAACTGTCAATAAGAATTTTATATTTTAACCTAAATAATGCATTAAACTTTTGAGAATAGCACTATATTCTTCTGCAAAAGATCTCTTAAATCCCTTGATTCTTCGCTAATTCATTCTACATAGCTTACTACTTCGCTTATACATACTACATAGCTTTAGCGAAGTAGTAAGCTATGTAGTATGTATAAGCGAAGTAGAAAGCTACGCCTCACAGGTCGGGATTTTTTTAGAGTTTCCAAGCTATCGCTTGGAAGCGGATGTGGTCATCCGCATTCCCAGTGAAGAGGCTTTGTAACCAATAAACAATCATTATAAAATGTCAAGAAAACCTAAAGATGGGCAATATAATCATCTTCCTTAAAGATAAGTTTTTCGTAAAGGTGGCTTGATGGTTGAACAGTCTCTCGTACACAACACAACGATATATTCAAAATTTTATTGACACATTTTATAGTAAAAATCCTAATAAACTTAAGAGGTATTTATGGAAAAAAATATTGCTTTGCACTCAAGTTTAATGACATTAGATAAAGCTAAAAAGAAGATAGATAAGTTCTATGATAACCTTAGAGATTATTCTCTTAATAACTTCTCTTTGAAGTCTTCACTCAGCTTAAATTTGAACAATAGAAAGACGCTTTACTGTTCTCAGATAATTGAAAATTATTCAGCTGACTTTTCTGTAATTTTTATTCTTACAGGAGGAGTCGAGAGTATTGCTCAAGACATTATAAATAAAACCAAGAAAAAGGTTCTTTTGATTGGATTAGAAAACGATAATTCTCTTCCTGCTTGCTATGAATTGAAATCTTTTAATGATAAGGAAAAAGTAGAATTACTCTATTTCGGATCTTCTCAAAAGGATTATGCTGCCCAGAAATTTATGGAGAGAATGCAAACGATTAGTAAGTGTACCCATATCTTGAACTATTTCCGAAAAATTAATATAGGAATCATTGGAGGCATCTCAGATTGGTTATTAAATTCACAAGCGCAGGCATTTCCACCTGAATTTGATATTAACCTTGTCAATATTGATTTCCAAGAACTGCTAGAAACTTACGAGTCGACTCCTACAAATGAGTGCAAGCCCTTGTTAAAACATTGGAAAAAGATTTTCCAGCTCAAAGGTATTGATCCCTCTGAGTTAGAGAAATCTGCTCGAGTATATTATGCCTTATTCAAAATAATCAAGAAATACAAGCTTAGTGCATTTACCATCAAGTGTTTTGATCTATTACCTCATCAAGTTACAGCATGTTTGGCTTTAGCTGAGTTCAATTCTCACGGAGTAGCCGCAGGATGTGAAGGAGATACTCAAGCCTTGTTTACTTCAATATTTGCCATGCTTGCTAGTGATTATTTTTCTTGGATGGCTAATATTTCTGATATAAATATCAAGGATAACACTATTCAATTAGCTCATTGTACTGTACCTTTAAATTTCTTAGTTAATAGAGATAATATTGCCTTGGATACGCACATGGAATCAGGACTTAGCCTGGCTGTTTGTGGAGATATTAGAAAATCTGATGTAACTCTTATTCGGATTGGTAAATCTATGTCTGATTACTCAATTTTAGAAGGAGAAATAATTGATTCTAATATGGGTAACAAGAATATCTGTCGTACTCAAATCCTTGTGAAAGTTAAAGATACAGACAATTGGTATGATAGAATAATCGGCAACCATCAAATTTTGGTAAGAGAACACCATAAGGAACAATTAGAGAAATGCTTGAAAAATCTTGCTAGCAATTAATTCTTAACACGTACGCACTTAAATTTTAAAAGGAGTTTAAAATGAATAAAAAGTATTTTATAATTTTCAGTTTATTTGTATCATTTGTAGTTTTGTTTCCCAACCCAATAGCCGTAGTAAGAGAAGATAATTATTATTTTGAAAGTGAAGAAGTTAACATTACAATTTTAGATAAAGATCTATTATATTTAGAAGGGACTTACAACTTTAGCCGCCATTTAAATGAATACCCAGAGTTACTCATTATAGATTATCCCTTCATTGTTGTCGGTAATGAGGAGACTGTTCAAATTAACTAATTGATATTCAATACATTAATATTTTAAAGGGCTCAATTAGTGCACACTTTTTATTTATTACCCTACACTTTTGAAA
>JAEKNW010000144.1 GCA_016838885.1 Candidatus Cloacimonadota bacterium | reverse complement strand
AGTATTTTTCATTAATACACTAAAACATAATATCATATTAGGTTAGATAATATTCTAATAATTAATATTTATTATCACCATAAAATCCTTTTATAAAGCCATTAAAAAGTTTCACATTTTAACTATAAATAATATTCCTTGACAAAAAGCTTATTCTATATATTTGTCATATAAAGATATGTTATAAATTCATAAAGGGTAATAATATGAAAACTGCTGTTATTGGAAGTAGAAGTTTTGTAGATTTCAGAAAGGTAGCAAAGGTGTTAGATGAAATATTAGAAATTACCCATATTATCTCTGGTGGAGCTCAAGGGGCAGATGCTTGTGCAGAGAATTATGCAAAGAAGAGAGGTTTGCCTATTACGATATTTTCCCAAATTGGGCAAAATACGGTAAGGGCAGTGGAATAATTAGAAACAAGGAGATAATTAGTAACTGTGATATTTGTATAGCCTTTTGGGATGGCAAGTCAAGGGGGATCGCCTCTTCCTTGCGAATTGCTAATGAGTTAGGAAGAGAGATTAAAGTTATAAGGATTTAGATTAACATTTGAGATAACTGGTTTAATAAGCTTAAGGAGCTATTATGCACGACTTATTGAATTTTTACAGAGCGAAAAAGCATGGTGATGTTTTGAGATTAATTGAAGATGGTATTGATATTAACAAGAAGTATGAAACAATTCAAGGGGAACTTTTTAAGCTATACATACCAAAGACATTGGATATGATAACAGGTAAATTACCTTTAATAACTGCCCATAGTGATACTGTATTTTTTGAACAGCCAGTTGACTTTATAATTGAAGAAAGTGAACTTGGTACAAGAATAAGTTCGGCAGACCAAATGGTTGGTATTGGTGGTGACTGCCGTAATGGCTGTTATTTAGTTTCCCAAATTATGCGATCTGCCTTTTGGGATAACTTTATTTTTGCAATTTTTGATTTAGAAGAAGTTGGTGGAGTTGGTGCAGCTACTATGCCTTACCAAAGTATTATAAGTAATAATGTATCCTACTTAATAGGCTTAGATTGTTATGCAAGGGATTATATAGCTGTTTATGATAATACTGAAACAAGTTTAATCGATAACATTATAAGTAATTTTGAAGATAAAGAAGTTACTAGAGGTTATTTTACTGATGTAGTAGTCCTAGCTGAAAAGTATAAAAAATCCCCTATTGTCCTATCAATAGGATATTATAACCAACATACACAAAATGAATATGTTATTTATGAAGATTTAGAAGAGTGTTATAAGACAATTATTAGGTTTGCTAATTTAGATTTAGATGAAATTAGAGAAAATGTTTTATAAGAGATAAACAAGGAGTATTTTTATGAATGTTACTAAAAGTGTCGAAGAAGTTAAAGAAATAGTTACTTATTATCCTAATGGAAAAATCAAAATGATCTATAATCGTAAGGGTAACATATTGCATGGTGAGCATATTTGTTATGATGAAAAAGGAGAACTTATCTTAAAAGCTCATTATAAATCAGGTTGTTTAGATGGACTTTTAGAAGAGTATAATTGTCAAGGGAAACTTAAAAGACAAGCTAATTATAGTAATAATAACAAAGATGGTAATTATATAGAATATTTTGAGAATGGATTAATGAAACTAAATTGCAACTATACAAATGCTAAATTAGATGGAAGTTACCAAGAATTTTACCCTAATAGTCAGCTCAAAATTCAAACAAATTATACTAATGATATGAAAAATGGAAGTTTTACAAGTTACTATGAGGATGGGCAAGTTAAGCTAAGAACTGCTTATATTAATGATATAGAAGATGGTTTGCATGAATATTTCTATCCTAATTGTCAGCTTAAAGAGCTTTCTGATATGCAGGAAGGCCTACTTGCAGGCCAACATAAAACATACCAAGAGAATGGATTAGCAGTAATAGATGAAAATTATAAGCTTGTGGAAAGATCAGAAGAGGTTCCACATTATTATAATAGTGATAACCTGGCAAGGACAAGAACATACAAGGTTTCAGTAAAAGATGGTTCTTACATCGAATATTATGAAAATGGAAGAGAAAAACTAGTTGGAGCTTACAAAAAAGATAAGCAAGTAGGTCCTTGGCTTTGGTATTATTCAGATGGCATACTTTGGAAAAGGCTAAGTTATGCTGATGATGAAAAACATGGGAAAGAAGAAATCTTCTATCCTACTGGTAATATTCATTTTGTCAGCTTCTATCACTTTGGTAAGACGCAAGGTGAAAATTTAGAGTATTTTGGCAATGGGAATTTAAAAAGTAAGAAAAACTACAAACAAGGTTTACTCAATGGAGATTATATTAAGTATCACATAGATGGTAAAATAAGGCTAAAAACAAGCTATAAGCATAACTTAAAGGAAGGCTTTCTTACCAGCTATGATACTGATGGGAAACTTAGTGATGAATCATTCTATAAAGCAGGAGAATTAGTTAATAACCCAGATAAAACATTAGAAAAGAAAGGAGATACAAATGATAAATAGTTCTAATAAGCAAAAAGCCAGCCTCCCAGAAAGCCCTAATTACGTGAGTAGAATCAATAATAATGATTATTTTGGTTTCCACAATGCTAGATTCGTAAAACTAAATATTAACTCCTTAAGTGATAAAGATTATTATGATTATTTCTATCCTAAAGGTTATATTATTGTTTCCCTTTTCCAAGCCCAAGATACTAGTAAATATATTGATATGTCAGAGTGGTTAGATGATATGGCTCAAAGAACAAGTGAAATGCAAAAATTTCTTAGAAAGTCTGGTTATTTTTACACTCAAGTGTTAGCAGAATATTCTTATGGTCCTCTTTCACCAACAAATCCACCAGTCAAACAGATAAATTATATTATCTTTAATTATAAAAGAACTATTGTAACATCAAAAAATCTACCTATTGATGATTTTTTAGATTTTGGTAAAAAAATCTGTGCTAAAAATCAGCAGTCTATCTTCCTATATGTTCCTAGAAAAGAAGATTCTGTTTTTCAAGAGCAAGCTTTTTCATGTGCCTATATAGTGGGCAGTGATGGAAAATTTAGAGACATTATAACATCAGAAAACATTATATCTGATATTGATAATTTTTTAAGCTTTCAAAGCAAGTATCAGGAAGCAAATATAGATTCGAGATACTCAGGAAGCTATCTAAGTGGATTCCTATATTTTTTCAAAGAACCGGGAGGTGTTTATGGACACTATTCAAGAAATGGTGAAGCTTATTGTAGAAAAATTAACCTAACTAACGAAGGATAAGAAGCATGTTAAGATACACAAACTGGGTAGGTGAAGGACATCCTGACTTTATCTGTGATATTATAATTGATAAGTTTACTGATATAATTGAAAAAAATAACCCTCGTAAAAGCTTCTCTTTGGAAATTGATGCTATGTTATTAGGAGAGGATATAACAATTTGGGGAATTTCTACTATTCCCATATCTCAAGATGACAAAAATGAACTATACAACTTTGTTAAGGACAAATATCGACATGCTAACTATAGACTTCAGATAAAGATCAAGTATGTAACTTCTATTTCAAAATTGCCTGAAGCTGAAGTAGATTTTTCAATTAGGCAAAGAAGCTTTTATACTAATCCCTTTGATTATGATTTAGCAAATTTTATTTGGTATAGGTTAGGTGATGCTATTGGAGACAGGGTAGATATTCAAGTCGTTATTGATGATAAACTCTTTGAGCACTCTCTGATAGTGGAAAGAGTCATTGTTAATGTTTTCACTAATCCATATCATCATCTAAAAGATACAGTCTTAGGAGTATTAAGACATTTTGCTAGCAGAACTAAAGTTGATTTCAAAGTTAAGGATATAATCATCAATGATATCTTAGAAGAAAGTGAAAATGAATATGATTTTGATATGAAATTTGAAAAAGAAAGGGTTGAAGCTGAAGACAAGAAAAAAGCTGAAGAGAAAAAGAAATTTGCTTCACTTTCTCGCTATGATAGATATCTGCTTAGAGAAAAAAAGAAGGTCTTAGACAAAGAAAATCAAATTCCTCTAGTTTTTAAGGAAATTGAAGCTAAAGAGAAAGAATATAAGTATGAAATTGATGAACTAACTAGAGAAAAATATGAGTACAAAGAAAGATATGAAAGTTTTGGAAGATCTAACAACAAACTTCACCAAGATTACTATGGAAACTTGAGAATTATGGGTCCTAAAGCCCATGGAAGAATTTATGATTCCGAGAGAATTAAACTAACATATAATAATCTATCAGACCAATTAATCCACCAAGAAGAATATGATAGTATCTTGAAAATTAGATTCCCCAGGAGAGGAAAAGCCGTTCTGCATAATAAAATAAAGAAAAAGCATTTAGGTGAACTACCTCGGAATGATATTATTGCTTCAGATTTAAGGGAGGGTGGAAACGATTCTATTTGGGAGCTAATTAATGAGTTATGGTGCCAACCCAGAGAAAGATATGTTAATGAAAGATTTGAACATTTTGAAAAGCGTGTCCGTGAACTTCAGGCTCAGGCTGAAGATATATGGCAAGAGAAGACTGCTGACCAAGAGATAACTGAGTTACTAAAAGATCTTGAGGAAACAGAATAAAACAAGAACAGTTTAGTAGATGATGATATGGAAGATGAGAAGGATTCAGAAAATAACTCAAATGAGAACAATAATTTTGATTGGGATCTTACTAAACTTTAAAAAGATATATAGGAGGAAAATATGCAAGAAGAATTAAAAACTAGACCTATCCCCAATTGGCTAATGGCTGAGAAGTTAACTTTTAATCTGGAGAATATTCTACAAGACTCACTTTACTACCCTTGCAGTGGTTTTGATGGAGCTCCTATAAAGTATTTTGCTGGAAATGTCCATTCTTTTATCTATGTTGATTATGGGCGTAGTCAAGAGAAATTTCTAACCTCTCTTCAGCAAGGGTTAAGAGGATATCATTTGCTCCATTATGAAACAATCAATCACAAGCAGTTAACCCCAAGAGATTGGAAAATCCTTGTCCATCCAGACCAAGAAGAGTTAGAAAAAATGCATTTCTATAGAAGTTTTATGAAAAAGCCTTTCGCCTATTGGGCAGTCTTTGAAAGAAGTCCCATCTTTACTGCTAGTCATGGTCCAGAGAGAATTTCCTTAGTCCATATCTGTGGAGATGGAGCTTTTACCTATCAAGCTCTGTATCTGCAAAACAAAATTGTACCTGCTATTTTAGCAGTAATTCAACCAGGGCATGGTTTTGGAGGAAATTATACTAATTACTATGATAATCAAAAGTTGTTTTATAGAACTGTAATATTCAAAGATGAAGCTGAGTATTATCCTGATATATTCGTAACAAACACCATGTTTCACAATTGGAATAAATACCAAAAATTACTAAAGAAAATTAATTGTAGAAATAGACTCAAAATCTGGGAACTAGATAAAAGTATCCAGGGTAAGAAAAGCAATACATCAAGGAGTTAAAATGTTAAATTCAATTGAGAAAGCACCATATCCAGACTGGTTAAAATCTGACATCTTCACTTTTGATATTAAAAATCTGCTGAAAGACTCATGTTATTACCCTGCCAGTTGGTTTGATGGTAACCCAGTCAGATATTTAGCAGGCAATGTATATTCTTTCATATATGTTGATTATGAATATACAAGAGCAAGAATTTATAAAGAAACTCAGCTAGGACTAAGAGGTTATAAATTAATTTATCAAGAAGAAATAAGTGAAAATAGATTAACCCCAAGTGATTTATCCAGATTTGTAGAACCTGACTTTATTGACCCTAGTGAAAGAGTGGAAAAATTTAATCATATCACTAATTATTTATTCAGAAATAGACCTTTTGCTATCTGGAATATTTTTGAAAGAAAGGCAGATTTTACAGAACATCATGGACCTTTTAGACTATCAATACTATTTCTTAAATTTGAAGGTGCTTTTGCCTATCAAGCACTTTATTTATACCATAAAATGACGCCATTTATCATGGCTGTTATTCAACCGGGAACTGGCTTTGGGGGTAACTGGACATCCTTCTATGCTGAAAACTCTATTCTTTATAGATCTGTCCACTACTACCAAGATCCGGCTATGCTACCAACATACTTTGTCTGTAATTCTCAGCAATGGAAAGGCTATAACACCTTAGTTGATAAGCAAAATAGATTCAATTTTTATTATGGCGACCGAGTAAGAATGAATTACGATGGACATCTCTTTTTTTGGAAGAGGGATAACGATGAACTAAGAGATTAAGAGAGTTTAGCCACAAATAGCACCAATAAACACGAATTAAGATAAGACCCTGGGAGCGCCAGCATCCTGCTGGCATTAAATTGGCGTAGGATAATACGCCCCTTCTAGGATTACGAACTGCTATTCCGTGAATCTTCAACTCCCCTCTTTAGTGCTGAAAGCACGGTAAAAGAGGGGTGGCAGTGTATTTCACTGACGGGGTGTTTCTTCATAACTGGGAATCTTCAAATCCCCTCTTCTGTCGGACGGTGAACATCCTGTTCGCCAAAGCTGTGGCATTAAGAATCCTCAATTCCCCTCCCGCGGAGGGGTGCCGGTATTTCCGGCGGGGTGGTTTCACTCTATCTCTCTGTCTCTCCGTCTTCTTTAACCCGAATGATGCAGTAGAGCTTTAGAGAAGAGTGCAGATTCTTTTAGCAAAATAACTTACAGAATTTGAAGGCATATAATATATATTCATGAAAATTATGGAAGTTACTTTTGCAAAAGAATATAGTGCTATTCTAAAAGATCTACTGCATTATTTGGGTTTAATGTTCTATTCTTCTTTGAGCCTTTGTGCCTTTGTGGTAAAAAACTCTTCAATTTTCTTTGTATTAATCTGTTTAATCTGTGTTATTCTGTGTTCTATTCTTTCTCTATCTCTTCATCTCTTTTACCTGACTCGCAATAAAACTTGACACAAACTAAACATCTAACTAAATTTGTTATGATTATTTAACTAAATAAACAAGGAGTAAATTATGGAAATATTATCTTTACTAAACACAGTTTTTATCCCGGTGGTGCGAAATGGAAAAACCTTCTATATGTTTCTTGATTCCGGCTGTCCCATATCCTTCTCTAACCTTATTAATGAAGTTACTTCATCTGATTTAGGGATTGAAAAAGATTTTAATCACTCTCTTCAACATCATAATTTCAATAATGTTATGGAATCTCTCTCCAAATTAGTTGGAATTGAAGTTGCAGGAATATTAGGTTTAGATTTTATCGGCTTATTTGATAATATATTAATCAATATCAGGGAAGAAAAATTAGAATTTAATCTTCCTAACTTCCAAGCTGATTTTGACCTAGACTGTCAAATTTTGGGTTTTATTTCCACTTCAATATCTCCGATTAATCCTAATAATGATGGACTCACAGTTTTTGATACCGGAGCATTCCAGTGTATGTCCTTCAATCCTATTTTTGACCACTACCCAATCTCAAGATCATGGAAGTATGTTTCATTTATGGGAACAATGAATATGGATTATTATAATAATATTGAATTATATTTGAAAGAATCCTATAAGGGAAAACACATATTCGGAGTTGCAAATAACTTGCCTGAATTGCCTTTTGACTTCATTTTAGGTATGAATTTTGTTTCAGAATATGAAGTCCTTATTGATGTGGTTAATTCTAAATTGAGCTTTAAGAAATCAAAAGCACTTCCTATTTTAAATGTTCATCCTACTCATACCACTGGCTTCCAGATAGAAATTCAAGATAAGATTGTTGTTAGTCATGTTAGAGAAAATTGCCCCAATAATGTCAACATCGGAGATGTAATTGAAGTTGACGGAATTGACATGACACAAGAGAATAAGGTGAATTCAATCTATAATACTCTTGTTTATAGCTCAAGTGATAAGCCAGTCAAGGCTAAAATAAATGGGGAAGAAAGAGAGTTGGTGAAGATTGAATTGTTTGAATAAGAGGTGTAGAATTAAAACAATAATTTGTCAGATTTGTGGTATATTTATACCATAGCATCTTAAATCCCACAGGGATGATTATATAATAGGCAGTGTTCGAAGACACTGCTAAGCAAGCCCCAACAAAATTTGTTCTTCCATCTGGGGAGAACGGATTACAGATTACAGATAAGATTTACATAAATAATAAAAACAATTATTGACATATTAATAAACCATGCCAATATTTGTGAATGATAAAAACTTTGAAATAATTTTATCAAATATAAGAAAGTGAATAAGTGAATTGGTTAATAATAAATAATCAATATTTGATTTAAACCTAAATAATGTAGTAGACCTTTGTGAATAGCACTATATTCTTCTGCACTCTTCCCTAAAATTCTGCTGCATTATTCGGGTTATAACAAAAAATTAGATTTGAGGGATGCGAGAATATTTTGGAGTAAAATTTCTAGAAAAAATAAACTTGAAGATCAAAATGTTGAATAAAAGTTTATAATATAGATGTTGTTTATAATTAATTAGCTCAAAATTGTTTTCCTGTAACTCACATAACTCCACTTATTAATATTTGAAGTGGAGTTATATGATATCAAACATATCATTCTATTCGGCTCTAGTTCAAGTCTAGTGGTCAAAAAGAGACTTTTACTATAGCATATTAATTGTATTAGAGAAAGTTACAAGTATAAATATACTATTAAGAGTATGTTTTATTTGCTGAAAATGCTGCAATCCTGAAAGGATAAGTCTTAAATCCCCAAAGGGGATATTTGATGAATCACTATAATAATGTAATATTCTCATTTTCATATATTATTTCCACCAGACTTGAACTTGAGCCTAAAAAACTGCTCATTTACACGTCCAAACAACTGACCTACTGAAAAAGGTTTTGGTGATATTTCCATAATATTTCTCCTTAATTTTAGTTTTGATTAATATAGTCAAAAAATTTAACTTTATTTAGAAGTTAAAAGGTTTTATTCATTATTTTTATTTTAGCATTAATAAATGTTTTGTATTCTTATCTTGATTATCTTTAATATTCATCTCTCAAAATTACCGCAACATTATTCTTATAATATGCTACGACATCATCAATCTTCAATTTATCAACATCAACACATACCAATTTATCAATATTCCCCTTATGAGACAAACCATATTGAACTTGGGAATCAGGTAGTATTCGAAAAAGGAGTTGTTTAGCAGTTGCAGAGCTTGGATGCGTTTTGTTATAGAAAGATAAGCAAAGTGATGCAGTAGAAAAATGACTTTCATTTTCAAAGATAAGGAAGCCGGTTGCGAGTTCTCTCAATTTATTCTCTCTATATTGGAGATACTCATGCAAATTATTAAGAAGACTCTTAACTGAAACTTTTTTTAGGTAGGGAATAAAAAAGCCAAGGTAGATTCTTGGAATAGTCCAGTCTATGAAAGAGTTAGTTTTAGTAGTATTCGATATCTCTTCTTGCTGGTCTTGTATCCACTCACTTGTTATTTCTTCACCTGCTGATATCTTATCTAAACTTTTTTTCTTCAAGTAGTTGATTGCTTGGGATATGGGAATATCTTTATAATTTAGTTGAAGTTCACGAGCAATTCCTTTATCAAGATTATTTAGTTCCTCAATAACCTTCTGCTCATCTTGTTCTAAGATAGATAAGCCATTGATAAAAGTAGTTTCTTTGCTAATCTCTTTCTCTAATTTTATTGCCTTATGTTTTGCTCTTTCTTCCAATGTAGCTGCTGTTTCGTATTTAGATATAGCGCTTCGAATATAGTTGTGAATAATATATCTTTGATCAATAGATAATGTTAATTTACTCATCTTTTCTAAATGTTCAATTTCCGGATAACTCATATTATCAATCCATTTCCTAACTTTTGGATGTATTGCCTTTGTCTCTTCTCTCTCTTTTCTTGCCATAGTTGAAAAGAAATAACTCTTTAATGGTTCATAATTAATATCATCAGCGCTATCACTTAAAAGCCATAAATTCATACATTGAATCCAAGTTAAATTATCAGCCCACTCTTTTTGTTTAGGGTCTAACTCTTTCTTCTTTTGGTTATCTTCTTTAGACATACTCTATCTCCTTTTAGATTAAACTTACAATATCTATTATAACGACAATTACAATATTATAACAATTTATTTTAACTGTCAAGTTTAATTCTATGCACACCAGTTTAGGGGACTGTTCAAATAGATATTCTAAACTGAACCTCCAGATAATTTTTTTTTAACAAAGTAAATTGTTAGTTACTTTTCTATCTATATAGTTATACTAATATCGATGGTTAGGATTTTTTCTGAGTTTATGATAAAAAGGAGTCAAAATGTTAGACGCAAGAAATAACATAGATGGAGCTAAGATTGTTATGTATATTGATGGTGTAAAAGTAGAAGGTGAGTTATTAAACCCGAATGATGCAGTAGAGCTTTAGGGAAGAGTGCAGATTCTTTTAGCAAAATAACTTACAGAATTTGAAGGCATATAATATATATATTCATGAAAATTATGGAAGTTACTTTTGCAAAAGAATATAGTGCTATTCTCAAAGATCTACTGCATT
>JAEKNW010000143.1 GCA_016838885.1 Candidatus Cloacimonadota bacterium | reverse complement strand
TATATGCCTTCAAATTCTGTAACTTATTTTGCTAAAAGAATCTAGCACTCTTCACCTGTGATACGTAGCTTTAGCGAAGTATTATCAAAGTTCTACTGCTCCATTCGGGTTAAAAAATGGAGTTACAAGTAATTCCATTTTTTTTGCTTGCTATTTTTGTGAAGAAAAATATTTTATCTATATGAATATAAAAAACAGGTCTTTACTGAATAATTACATCTACTATATCAAAATTGAAAAGGGACTTTCTGATAACACAGTAATGAGTTATAAATCTGATATAGATGATTTCATCAACTATTTTGATGAAGAAATTACCTTTATCAATAATGATAATGTTCTAACTTATCTACTGGATTTACAGGAGATTGGTTTAGTTAATTCTTCTATTGCCCGTAAAACATCAGCCATTAAAAACTTCTTTCTCTATCTGATTGAAGATAATATTCCCATTAAAGTAAATATTGAAGAGATTCCTCCTATCTCCTATACTCAACATTTACCTGATGTGATTTCAGTGGAAGAAATGTTTAAACTATTAGACCAGATTGATATCTCAAGCTCTCTTGGCTTTAGAAATAAAACAATGCTGGAGTTGATGTATGCTACAGGAATCAGAGTTTCTGAATTACTAAACTGCTCTATTCACGATCTTTATATAAATGAAAAGAATATCCTTATTCATGGAAAAGGAAAGAAACAACGATTACTACCAATTCCTGAATCAACTATGGAATATCTTTTGCATTACATAAAAATAACGAGATTTGAATTAAAGAATGATAAGTTAATTGATACTCTATTTTTAAATAATAGAGGAGGAAAATTGACACGAATGGGATTTTGGAAGATTTTGCAAAAGTGTGCCTTGAGTGCTGGGATTAACCACCACATATCTCCCCACACAATTAGGCACTCTTTTGCAACACACCTATTAGAAGCTGGGGCAAATTTAAGAATAGTTCAGACCTTACTAGGTCATTCTAGCTTGAATACAACCCAAATTTATACTAATTTCGATGTTAACTTTCTTATTGAGGAACATAAACTACATCACCCACGCGGGTAGGAGGAAACTATGAAATATCTCTTATTAGTTGTTATTATTGTTAGCACTCTTTTGTTTACAGGGTGTGATGATAGAGGAACAGAAAATCCCAAAATGCGAGTTTGGGCAGAATCTGACTATGGTAACTTTGTTTATAATAAAGTAGGCTTTAATGTTATGACTTTTCATATCCAATTAGATGGACCACTTTCCAAGATTATTGAAAGAAAGGTCAATGTTAATAATCAAGATGATTTAGGCTATTTTATTGGTAGCGGAAATAGTTTTTATCTCATAACTGATGAGAATGGTTATGCTCAAGGACGTTTTGTTGCAGAAGCTGAATACGGAGCTACTGATTTAGAATTTGTCCTTGATAACTGGCAATCTGAAAGAGAAACTTTCCCTATCCCCATTTATGATTTCCCGGTTATTGACTCTTTAGTTGCAGGAAGTTATACTTTAAATGCTGATGGAATATCTTCTACTACTGTAACAGCTTATGTTAGTAGTGCTAACATGGATTTTGATGATTCTGAGAACATTATTAATATTCTTTTTGAAGCTACTGATGGCTCAATTTCACCTGCTACTAATCCTGTGAATGCCTCGGGAATCTCAGCTTCTACATTTGTTGCCCCTACTCAAGCTTCAAATGTTACTGTTAAAGCCAGATTAGAGCTGCACCCACCAATATCTGAGAGTATTAGCATTTCATGTGTAAATCCATAATTAAAAGCGATGGTTCAATCAAAGCCATTTTCAAAAGTGATCCTAAAACCAAACTTATCAGGCCACTCTTAGGACCTGATATCCCGGCCGGCTTTCCTTCGCCGGCTCAGGATTATATTGAAGATAGGCTAGATCTTAATGAATACTTAATCAAGCATCCTTCTGCTACTTATTTCGTGCGTGTGGATGGATATTCCATGATTGAAGCAGGTATTTTTCCTGATGATATATTAATAGTAGATAGAGCTTTAGAAGCAATAAATAAGAAGGTAATAATAGCTGTATTAAATGGCGAATTGACAGTTAAGCGTTTGATTATAAAAAATGATGTCTATTATCTTAAACCTGATAACCCCGAATTTGATACCATAGAAGTTACTTCTGAAGATCAGTTTTCTGTTTGGGGTGTGGTAACTTACGTAATTCACAAACTATAAATAATGAAAAATAATCCGATATTTGCACTTATAGATTGCAATAATTTCTATGCTTCTTGTGAACGGGTCTTTAGGCCAGAATTAGAAGGTAAACCTATAGCTGTTCTTTCTAATAATGACGGTTGTGTCATCGCCCGTTCTCAAGAAGTTAAAGATCTTGGGATTCCCATGGGAACCCCTGCTTTTAAGAATGAATATCTTTTTAAGAAACACGGGATTCATGTATTTTCTTCAAATTATACTTTGTATGCAGACATGTCTAATCGTGTTATGAACACAATAGCTGAGTTTTGCCCTGATATCGAAGTCTATTCTATAGATGAATCTTTTATAGACTTAAGTAGTTTTCGCAATCGAGACTTAAGCTCTTATATGCAGGAACTAAAAGTAAAGATTCAACAAACAACCGGTATCCCAGTCTCAATTGGCATTGCTTCAACAAAAACCTTAGCAAAAATTGCTAATCATATAGCTAAGAAAAATAAGCAATATAAGGGAGTTTTTAATCTTTTAACTGAAAAAGACCTAGATCGAGTTCTGGTAAAAGTTCCTGTCGATGATGTGTGGGGTATTGGTAGGCAGTATTCCAAGTTTCTAGTTGATAATAATATTTTTACAGCTTATGATTTAAAATGCTCCAATGATGAATGGATTGATAAATATCTCACCTCAGTAGGACATAAAACAGTCTTGGAATTAAGAGGCAAGTCCTGCCTTGATTTGGATATGATAATAGCTCCTAAAAAGGGCATAGTAAGTTCAAAATCTTTTGGTAAACCTGTTTCTTCACTTCAAGAGTTAGAAGAGGCTGTAGCAACCTATACCACTACTGCTGTTAAAAAACTTAGAAACCAACATTCAGTAGCCTCTATCATTTCAGTCTTTATTTCCACAAATCGTTTCAAAGAGACTCCTCAATATAACAACAATGCTTCTTTTAAATTCACTAATCCAACTGCTTATACTCCTGATTTTATCGAAGTTGCCCTTAAAATCCTCAGCAGAATCTACCGTAAAGGCTTTCTTTATAAAAAAGCAGGGGTGATGATAACGGACATTACTTCCGAAGAAAATGTCCCTTACGATATATTTAATCCCCTCTATTTAGATACTCCTCAAAAAAATATCATGAAGATTGTAGATAAAATTAATAATACTTTAGGAGAAAATACTCTATTTTATGGAAGCTTAGGGGTTAAGAGAAAATGGCAGATGAGACGAAATATGCTATCACCGAAATATACAACTTCTTGGAAAGATATACCTAAAGTTAAATAAAAAAAATCCCTCTTTGCCTGACGACGAAGAGGGAGTTAAATTCTTATACCTGACTATTTATTAAACTCTTTAAGCACTTGAATAACATAGTATTGATCTAAAGACCCCATAGTCTCTCTAGTTGAATGCATGGCAAACATAGGATTTCCAATATCAACAGTCTTAATGCTTGTTGTTGCAGAACTAACCGGACCAATAGTAGAGCCTGAAGGAATATCGGAGCGATTAATCATCTTTTGATAAGGTATTTCTAACTTGTTGCAGATATTCATAAAATAAGCTGAGCTCTCAGAATTAGTAGCATAACGATAGTTTGCACTAAATTTGACCACTGGTCCTTTATTTAGTTCTGGAGCATAATTACTATCGTGTTTACTGGCATAGTTAGGATGAACAGCATGAGCTTGATCAGCTGAAATTTGGAAAGACTTATTTATTGCTCGCGCATAATCTTCCATGTCTCCTTTCCAAGTGTGATTAATTCTAGAAAGAATCATCTCTAAGAAGGAAGAATTAGCCCCTTGCAAGGTTTGAGAACCTATCTCTTCATTATCGTAGAAGCTGGCAATCACAGTTGAATTGTTCTCTTTTGTTTCTAAGAGAGCTTTTAAAATAGCATGACACATAGCCAAATCATCCAGCCTTCCTGAAGAGATTAATTCATTATCAATCCCATAGATAAGGGCTTTTTCATAAGGGATAAAGAAGAGGTCATAATCTAAAATATCGGAAGCTTTTATGCCACACTCATGAGCTATTAAATCTTCTAAATAAGTCTCTTTATCAGAAGTTCCCAATAAGACAGGAAGTTCAGTTTGTTTGTTAATCTCAAGGCCTTTATTAACATTTCTATTTAAGTGAATTGCTAAGTTGGGAATAAGTCCAACCGGTCTATCGATAAAAATATTCTTTGATTCAACATGGCTAGCAGTAGAATAAGTAACTCTACCTGCTAAGGATAACTCTCTGTCAAACCAGGTATTTACAATAGGTCCACCATAGACTTCGACGAATACTTTATGGTAGTTTTTGAATTTAGTTTCAGAACCAACTTTAACTTTCAAGGCAGGACTATCAGTATGAGCTCCAGAAATCTTAAATCCTGTTTCAGCTGGAGCTTCTTTACCATTTATAAAAGCAATAACTGCAGAATCATTACGAACTACAAAATATTTACCCTGAGCTTGTAAATCCCATTTATCACTCTCATGTAAGTGTTTGAATCCATTATTTAATAGTTCTTTGACAATAACTTCTGTAGCTTGAAAAGCAGTTGGACTCTTATCAAGAAAATCTTTCAGATCTAAGGCCAGTTCTTTGTGATTCATCATATCTTTAACCTCTTAAGTATTTTATCCCAAATAATGCAGTAGATCTTTGAGAATAGCACTATATTCTTTTGCACTCATCTCTAAAGCTCTACTGCATCATTCAGGTTTATTTCATGATTAACATTTTTTTGGTAACAGTCTGTTGACCAGACTGAATTTTTGCAAAATAGAGCCCGGAAGCTAACTTATGACCAGTCTCATCTTCCCCATTCCAGACAATTTGGCTATTTCCACCCTTAACTTCAAAGTTCGAAATTGTCTTAACTCTTTGTCCCTTTATATTATAAATCTCTACACAAGCATTTTGCTCTTTGATCCCATGAATACTCATAGTAGTGTGATTATTAAAAGGATTTGGATAGTTACTAAGAGTTAGATGAGTATATGCTATAGCATCATTACTATTTGGAGTGTTTTGTCCATTACCTTGTAAGTTAACAGTATATAAATCAGTATTACTAAAAATCTGCATATTCCCTGCATAAGCAAGCTCTGCAGTAGGGGTAAAATTGACTTCTATTAGTCCCCAATCTCCGATGGCTAAGGTTGAAGGATAATCACCAACCTGAAAAGCTGAATTGGTAAAGTTTATTGTAGATATGGTTAAATCTGTATCACCTGAATTTGTTATAGGGATATATAAACTAGAGATTTCATTTAATTCAGTTTCAGGGAAAGTATATTCATTATAAGGGATATAAACTTCAGGAAACCTCGGTGTCGTAATATTATGGGTAATATTAGCTATTCTATCTAGTAACATGGGGTATTCAATGAATGGATTAGGTTTGTTTTGAATATCCACAATCTCAGCATTTCTATCAATTTCATAAGAACTTACAGGATCTTCATAATACCAATCTCTTAGCACCATCTGTTGATTGGCACTGTTAAGAAAATTACTAGGATTATTATATCGCAAGGCAAAGTAGAAAAGAGCTCTCGCAGTATCACCCTTATGGTCATCTCTTGGCTCAAAAACAGTATTTCCTGCTAGATCAGAACCTTTTTTAGAACCACCTTCCTGCCAACTGGCATTCACTACCTGGCCAAAAGGATAGTTTCCTCTGATACTATTTGCTTGGGAATTCGTGGGAAAGAGATGATGAAGATCAGATTTTGCTGTACCTTCAGCTCCCATTGATTGTGGCCAAGTATGTTCGGTATTTATCAAATTCCAGTTAGGGATTCCACCCGGAGTACATGAATACCACTCATTGGTATATACACATCTGACTTGTCCACCTTCGTTGGCAATATAGCCGAATAACTCAACTCTGGCATCTTCATAACTAATAACACTATGATTACTGATTATTGAAGTTAAGGCAGTTTTCAACTCAGCATCCCATTTGTTATAAGTTGAATTATAACGAGAATCTGGAATACGACCGGCTACATTTATCTTCAATGGAAGAGTATATTGCATATCTTCAATGTTAAAAAAAACTGTATGATTATAAATTATATTTGTTTCAGGAACAATAGTAAAATGGATTGATGTTGATTGATTAGGAGATAAAGTTAGATTCACTTGATCAACTTCGATTACATGACTGTTTTCAACAAGACTAACATTTACCTCTTGCTCAGATATATTTGTTACAGTTATATCTACAAAACTCTCTGTATTTATATTAACTTGACCAAAATTAACTTCGCTTTGTGATAGAGTTAAAATCTGACCCAAAATCGTCCCTATAGAAAACAACCCTACTAACAATATTAAATATTTCTTCATTTATTAACTCCAAATAATTAGTGCATCAATTATTTTATTCTTAGATATTCTGGCAATAAAAAAATTCTTTTTCTCTCTTTGCTCCCAGATATATTTTTACTAGTTTAGTTAGTAATAAAAGATAATCTATTCAAATACTAATCAATAATTATCATTTTACAAAGATTTGTTAACACCTTATCTTACCAGATTTCAATACTTTAATTCTTTTCTTATATTTTTCTAAAAAAAATATCTTGAACAAAATGTTATACTTTGAGAATTTGAACAAATATGATTAATATTAAATATTAAGCATGAAAGGAGTCGCAATGCTTGAAGAAATGAGAAAAAAACAGAAAATTATTATTTATGCTGTCGCAATTGTATTTGTGTTAGGTATGGCCCCATTGGGACTGAGAAGTTGCTTTGAGAAAAAACCGGATGCGGGAAAGATTAATGGTAATGATATTGATAGGATGGAGTTTGATATTTCGCTACAAAATTCTTTGGGCGGAATTCAACAACTTTTAAGAAGTATCGAGAATAGTGAATCAGAGATTACGATTCTTAACAGAGAGAAAAACGATATTAACTCTAGGATTAGACGCGATAAGTTTGAGCTTTCCAAAATTGAAGGTGATTCTCTTAGAATTGCTGAAATTAACAGTGAAATTGAAGACTTTGAACAACAAATTTCTAACAATGATCAACAAATTGAACAACTCAATAAACAAATTGAGCAGTTGAAAGAAAATCTAAAACAGTATAGTATCGATTTTAATCAATACAAACAAACTGGTTCTTTATCAGATTTAGAAAAACTACAACTCGAAGATAGAATTTGGTCTGAGTCCATTGGAAGAGAGATAATTAATCAAGAATTGAAAGCAAAAAGAATTAAAGTCTCTAAAGATGAATATAATACTTTTGTCGCTAAAGAATATTCCTTTTTCTATGATGAATCCGGAACTCTAAACGAAAATGTTCTTAATAGCTATTTTCAGCAAACTGGTTTGACTCCTGACCAATTTAAGGAAAATGTAGAATATCAAATTAAGATTCAAAAGTTACAAGACTTAGTAACAGCAGACTCACTTACCACAATGGAAGAATTTGAAACTGAGTATCTCAAGAATAATACCAAAAGATCTGCAAAAGTCTTAGCATTCCCTTCATTTAGATTCAAAGTTGACTCAACAGCGGTAGTTGATTCAGATATCGAGAATTATTATAATGAAAATAAAGATGATTATAAATTAGATGGTTCTGCAAAATTAACTCTTGCTCATTTTGAGATAAAAGCAAGTGAAGCCGATGAAGCTATGGCTTTAGAAGAAATTCAAAGTATTTATCAAGAAGTTATTGAAAAACCACAAACTTTCGCTTCAGTAGCTCGTCGTGAATCTGATGACCCAGGTTCTGCCACAAGAGGTGGAGATTTAAGTTGGTTCGGTAGAGGAAGAATGGTAGCTGAGTTTGATTCTGTTGCTTTTGGCATGGAAATTGGCCAAATATCTGAACCATTCAAAACTCAATTTGGTTATCATATCATTAAATTAGATGATAAAAAAACTGAAGATGATGAAGAGCAAGTTAAAGCTAGACACATCCTAATCAAAATTGATCTCAGTGAACAAACAAAAGCAGCTATTAGATCAAATAGCCAAGCTTTTGTAGAAACAGCTTCAGCTGATAATTTCGCTGAACTTGCTAAAGAATATAATGCTGAAATCGTTGAATCTCCATGGTTAGCTACTGATGGTACAGAATTCAACCAAAATGGCCAAGAAGCTTATCATAAAGTGGCTTTCATGGCAAATTCTTACTTCAATTATGGATTTAGATCCTTTGTCAGAGATAGCAAACCCAACAATATTTCCCCGATTTTTAGAGACAAAGAGGGAAATTATGTTGTAGTTATGGTAACCGAAAAGAAACCAGAGAACGTCAAAGAACTCAATGATGACTTAAAAAAATCTATCCGTAATACATTAGAAACTAAGAAGAAGATTGAATATGCTAACAAAATGTTAGACAAATTTAATCAAGACTATCAAGTAAGCGATTACCAGCATTTGATAACTGATTCTCTTCTTACACAATCTACTCTAGACACAGTTAGAGTTAAAATTAAATTTAATGAGATTCCAAACACTACTCTTCCTAAAGATGAAGTTAATACCGATATGCTCAGATCTGATTATAATGCTGCTAAGAAATCTTCTTTAACAGGATTAAGATTAGTGAAAGCTGCTGGAACTTATTATTTAGTTACTCTTTCCAACGAGAATCAAGAAGTTGTTGCTGATATCAAAATGGCTGTAAATGAAGCAAGAAATATCAATAAGAACTCTAAATATATGGCACCTATCAGTAATTCTGAAAAAGCTATTGAACTTCTCTTTGAAGCTCCTATGAATCAGCTTTCAGAAATTAATAAAACTGATGAAGGTAACTTTATTATCAAAGTTGTGAGTAGCTCAGATCCTGACCTAGAAGCTTTTAGTAAAACTAAAGATGCTGACTATGAAGCAAAAATAGAAAGAGAAAAAGAGACTGAATTTAACAAATGGTATGCAGAAAAACTTAAAGATGCCAGGGTAACCGATAGACGGTTTATGGCAATTCAATAAACTATGAGCCGATGGAAACATCGGCTTTTTTATTACTTGTGAGGAGACTAAAGAATGAGTAAATTAATGATTAGTGTTTCTGGAATTAGAGGGATATATGGTGAGAGTTTAACTCCAGACTTAGCTGTTAAATTTGCAGCCCAGTTTGGAATAATTTGTGGAAGAGGAAAAATTATTATCGGCAGAGATTCAAGAACTACAGGCGAAGCTCTAATGCATGCAGTAGTATCCGGCCTACTCTCTGTAGGATGTGATGTAGTTAATCTCGGTATAGTCGCTACTCCTACTGTCTTGCTAGCTGTTGAAGAATCAAACGCCATGGGAGGGCTAGCTATTACTGCTTCTCATAATCCTCAACACTGGAATGCTTTTAAGTTGGTTGATCAAAATGGGATGTTCTTCTTCCCTGAAAGAGCTCAAGCTTATCAAGAACAACTAAAAAAAGAGATTGAATATGCCAGCTGGGACAAAATGGGAAAATATTATGAAGATACTCAAGCAACTCAAAGACATATCCAAAAGATTTTAGATATTCCTTATTTAGATATTGAGAAAATTAAAAGTAAAGGCTTCCGAGTCGTACTAGACTCTGTCAATGGTGCTGGTGGACTTATCTCACCCTTATTACTAAAAGCTTTGGGTTGTGAGGTGATTGAAATGAACAGCCAAGCTAATGGCCATTTTGCTCACGTAGCAGAGCCTCTTAAAGAAAACCTCACTGATCTCTGCCGGCGAGTAAAAGAAGAGAAAGCTGATCTTGGCTTTGCAACTGATCCTGATGTTGATCGCCTAGCTATTGTAGATAATAATGGTGATTATATCGGAGAAGAGTTTTCACTCCTGTTAGCAGAAGAGTTTGTTTTACCTATAAAAAAAGGAGACCTGGTCTTAAATTTATCTTCATCCATGGCTTCAGATGACATTGCTAAAAAGTATGGTGTAAATGTTCATAGAACTAAAGTTGGAGAAATCAACGTCGGTAAAAAGATGAAAGAGATTAGTGCTCCCATTGGAGGAGAAGGTAACGGAGGGATTATTATCCCTGAAGTCCACTACACTCGTGATGCTCCTGCAGGTATGGCAATTATTCTAGCTTTGCTTACAAGAGAAAATAGACCTTTATCTGAGATAGTAAATGATATTCCCCACTACTACTTCCATAAAGCTAAAATAGAAACAAAAGCAGAATTGCTTGACCCAATTATTGCCAAAGCCCATCAAATCTATGCTGATTATGATAAAGACTTGCAAGACGGACTTAAGATTATTGGTAAAGACTTTTGGATTCATATCAGAAAATCAGGAACTGAACCAATCATCAGGGTTTATGTTGAATCACCTTCAGCCGAAAGATCAAAAGAGATTGCTCTAGAAGCAATTGCTAACATCACAAATATTTAACCCGAATGGTGCAGTAGAGCTTTAGAGAAGAGTGCAGATTCTTTTAGCAAAATAACTTACAGAATTTGAAGGCATATAATATATATATTCCT
>JAEKNW010000142.1 GCA_016838885.1 Candidatus Cloacimonadota bacterium | reverse complement strand
ATATATATTCCTGAAAATTATGTAGCTTACTTTTGCAAAAGAAGATAGTGCTATTCGCAAAGGTCTACTGCATTATTTGGGTTTAACCCGAATGGTGCATTATTTGGGTTAAAGATAAGTAATTGGAAAGGGTGGCTTGAGGTTGAAGGGTCTCAATTGTTATCACGATCTAGAGCTTTCCATAACACATCTAGTAACTCACTCTTACTGTAAGGTTTACTAAGATAAGAACTACATCCATGTTTAAGGATGTTCTCTTTATCACCTAGCATAGTGTATCCTGTTACAGCAATAATGGGTGTTTTAGCATAGCGGATATCATTTCTGATAATTTTTGTTGTTTCAATCCCATCCAAACCTTCACCTAGATGAATATCCATTAAAATGGCGTCATACTGCTTAGAAGCGACCATGGTTATAGCGGTCTCTCCATCCAAAGCTGTATCAATGTCATAACTACTTTTCAGGATAGAAGTAGCCAGTTTTTGATTGACTCTATTATCCTCAACTATCAGGATTAATGGTTTTGATTCTAGCTTATCCTTTATTGAATGGCCTTCATTATCTGCATGCTTCTTGTTTTGATGCTCCAGAGATTCTTCTGTATTTTCAGATAAGAGAGGCAGAATAATTGTAAATTTAGCTCCTTTACCTAGTTCACTAGTTAGGATAATCTTTCCATTCATCAATTCTATTGCTTTCTTAGCTATAGGTAGGCCTAGACCGCATCCCTCATAAGCACGATTATACCCTTCGCTTACTTGACGGAAATCACTGAAGATTAATTCTTGAGATTCCTTGGGTATTCCAATTCCTGTATCTTCAATATTTAGTTCAACTTGATTAGTTACTAAACTATGATTGCAGGAAATTTTGATAGAACCTTTATGAGTATATTTAACAGCATTATTGATGATATGGATTAATGCTTGGCGAAAGAGATTTTCATTGATTTCAGTTATTATATAGGGTTGAATATCAAGGAAAAACTCTAGCCCTTTTTTAAGGATTTGCCCTTGGTATTGTCTAGTTAATACTGTTAAAAAACTACTTAAATCCTCTTTCTCCAGATTAATAAATTTCCTTTCGCTAAGTGATTCCAATTGAGAAAGGAGCATAATAGAATCAAGGACATAGTTTAATCTGATCCCGGAAGAATAAATCATACTAGCCATCTTTTGGTATTCACTTTCTATGGGTTTTGTCTGAAGAAGCTCTGATAACCCGATAACCCCATTGAGCGGAGTCCGGAACTCATGACTAATATTCTTAAGTAAATTAGATTTAAGTTTATCTGATTCTGTAGCCCGTTCTTTCTCTTTTTGCAGTTCTTCGCCCAAAGCGATTCTATTGCTAATATTAACAAGTAAATTAGCAAAAACTTGAAGAATCATGATGTCTTTTTCTTGATAATCGTGGACATTCTCAACTGAATCAAATCCCACAAAACCGATGTATTCTTCATGGTTCATTAGAGGTATAGAAATTAGACTTTTAATTTTTTGTTGTTGCAAGAAAGCTTTTCTATCATCGGTGTCTGATAAAGAAGCAACATCCGGAATAGTAATAATTTCACCTTTTTTATGCGTTTCGTTCCATTCAGCCATTGCCTCAATTGGAATATCTTGTAAATTATCTATTTCTGGTTTTATCCCTTCCCTGCACCATTCGTAGGTATTAGAAGTGCTTCCTTTATCCCAGTCATATTTGAAAATATAGGCTCGGTCTGCTTTAGCAAATAAAGCAAATTCCTTCAAGGATTCTGAGATTGATTCTCTAATTTTTTCAAGAGGTAGATTAATATAACGCATGGCTATTGAGCTAAGCAAAGATTGAAGCTGAAGCTGATTATTTAATTCAGATTCGAATTGTTTACTTTTGGTGATGTTACGCACTGATCCGATTATGCCAATAGTGTGACCATTACTATCTCTCAAAAATGTAGAGTGTAAGGATACATCTATGACCTCTCCTTGTTTTGTGAAAGCTTGCAATTCTAAAATATCAGTTTCTCTATCACTTCTATTGGTTTCTGGATTATGTAACAGAGAATTCATATAGTTTATAAATGCTTTAACTGATTCATTGGGAAATTTCTGTTTCAGAGATAAGTTGGTATATTCAGCAGGAGTAAAGCCCAGTTGTTTTACAACAGAAGGACTGATATAGTCCAATCTAAAATCTAAAGTGGTTGTGAAAACGACATCTGTCATGTTATCAGTAATTTGAGCAAGTTTTTCATCTCTAAGTTTCAGCTGGTGAGCAGTTCTTGATTGTTTAATCTGGGCAAAAGAAAGAGCTGTAATTTTACTAAGTAAATCACGATAATATGTTGCTATTTTGATTACCCTCTCTTTATCTATGACTGGCAGACTATAATAAGCTTTCAGATATTTATCTTTATCAAAATGATAAATGTTTGCTTGATGTCTTAATATCTCATCGTAATTTTTAGTATCCTCAGCTAATCTGAATTGACATATATTTAATGTTGCTATTTGCTCTCCCCCAACAAATATGGGGGTTGCAAAGTTCCAGATATTGTTTCCACATCTAGATAATCTACTCTCTCCCATTTTTAAGTTATTAGTTATATTCTGATTACTCTCAAAACACTTCTGGTTAGAGAATTTAGTTACTAAATGAAAATCTTTACAAAGATGGGAAGTCCCTAAGGAGAAGATTATTTTTCCATTTTTATCAATTAATGATATGGGAATATCTGTAAAGTCATTGATAGTTTGGAAAAGATCTTTGATTTCTTCAATATTAACTAAATCTGTAAACTCTAAATCAGCTAAATTTCCTTCCGGTGAGATGATTGCATCTAATTTCCTTTGAATATTCTTCTGATTATTTTGCAGAGTTTCTTCTGCTAGTTTGAGCTGAGTAACATCATTTACAATAGCTAAGACTTTATCATCAGAAATTTCTGAAAGATGGCACTCATAAAAGCCACTTTCTCCAATATGATTATTATATTGATAAAATATGGGTTCAACAGACTTATTTTCCTTAAGTTGTTTTAAGCCGGATTTTACTTTTTTAGAAAGATATTCAGGGAAAAATGCTGATAATTTTTGCCCAATAAATTGTTGGGGAGAGAAGGCTAGTTTATCAGTATTTTGAGATTTAAAATCCAAGAATTTACCCTCGTAATCCAAAACAAAAATTAAATTTGGGATTGCTTTAAATAATGACTCAAGGTATAATTTGTTCTCTAAAATCTTTTTTTGGTTTTCTTCTTGTTCAGTAACATCTTTAGCATGAATTACAAAACCATTAATTCCGTCAACATCAAGCATGTTTTTTATCCGGAAATGGATCAAAAGATAATTCCCTTGGTTGTCTTTTATTCTAATCTTTGAAGATCCCTCTAGACTAGGATTACGAAGCATATCGTCAATAATTGAATTTGCAAGATATAAATCATCAGGGTGAATAAACTGTAAAGAGTCTATTTCGGTGGGAGAATCTGTTGGGATTCCTAATAATTCTTGGGTATTCTTATTACAATATCTGAGTTCTAAATCTTTACTTATAATAATAAATAAATCAAATGAACTTTCAATAATTTTATAGAAATTTGTATCTTGTGCTTTGATGTTCCCGGAAAGGTGTTTTGAGGGAATTTTAGTAACAAACATACTAAGTGTATTTTTTGAAAGTGCCTTTATTTTAACAATAAGATTGGTTTTAATTGAATAACAGTAGAGCTCAAATTCCATGAAACTATTATTAACAGCAACATTGTAAAATGATTTAAGTCTTCTTTGAGAAAATATTTCACTCGCTAATTCATTACAAGTCAAATTATCATTTTCATCTGTTTCCTTGAAGCCCTTGAGCTGATTAAACCTTTGATTAGAGATAAGTATTTTATATGAATAATCCTGTGTTCTTATATCTTTGTTAACCTCTAATTCACAATATCCAAGAGGAATTTGGTCGATATCTAATTTCAAAGTATCTCTCATTTAATAATCCTTAGCCATTTTATTCATTTAATTTTCCATAACCTATTTACATGATTAACATAATCATAAATTGATGTCAAACTATTTTTTACTTTTTTTTTGAAAGATTCTCTTTTAGTCGATAAAATCAAAAGCCCCGCTTTAGCGAGGCTTCATATTTGTATTTTTGAGGAATGCCTGCAAGATGCAAGCGTTCCCGGTATTTGGGTTTATTTCATAAGAATCATTTTTTGAGTTTTATTAAGGCTTGGAGAAGTCATTTTGGCAAAGTAAACACCTGAAGCAACCTGTTTGTTATTCTGGTCTCTTCCGTTCCAGATATATTTATGATTTCCTGATTTGAGGTTATCATTACAAAGAGACTTCACTTTTTGTCCTTTGATGTTATATATTTCCAGCTTTACATGTTGGTTTTTATTTAAATCAAAGGAAATAGTAGTTTGCGGATTAAATGGATTAGGGTAGTTATTGTTTAATCTGCTTATTAGAGGTACTACATCAGAGTTATTACTTACGATTCCATTAGTAATTTCAAAGGTAATTTCACCACTAAATTCAGAACCTACATAGGAGTTATCTATTGTTTGCACTGAAGCATAATATGTCCCATTTTGGAGGTTATTAATAGAACATGCAAGACTATTGAGCATATTTCCTCTGTGAGCTTTTAGTAAGAAGCCATCATTAGTAGCCATAGAGCTAAAGATTTGGTTTCCACCTGAAGTGCTTCCTACTTTAATGTTATAAGTAAGCCCTAACTGAGGTGTTTCAGCATCACTACCCATTCCCCACTCTATAATAACAAGGTCATCAGTAACTTCAGCGCTAAGCACTGTAGGAGCTTGAGGAGCAGTATTAGTTAGTTCTGTTTGATTTTCATAGATATTGCAATAATAATCTAAGTAGTCGTATCTCCCTGTTAAGAGGACATCACTATTCATATCACCATTATAATCTATCATAGTGAGTTCTCCATATTTAAGAGCAACTAAACTATCTGCATAAGTGAAAGTATCATCTCCTTGATAGAGGTGGATTTGTCCAGTCCACCACTCCGTATTTTGCACACCGTTAACAATGATATCCAAAAGACCATCAGAGTTCAAATCATGAATCTTCATATCACCTTGTCTAATTCCGACAATATAATTGTCACTTTCAGGAAGATTTATATTAGTAAAAGTATCGTTTCCATCATTTCTTAGAATGTAGAGAACAGAAGGGGTTTCATTTTGAATAGAACCGGTAATAAAGAGATCCATTAAGCCATCGTTGTTATAATCAGCCCATTCAATGTTACAGTAACGCACACCTTCAAGTCCTAGATCAATTTCTGTGAACTCATTATTTCCATCATTTCTCCAGACAGCAACACGCCAATCCCAGCTATCAACTCGACCGGCAGTAGCAATATCAAGTAAACCGTCGTTGTTATAGTCAGCGAATTTTGCATCACCACTAGAAACTTGATGAATAGGAGGTGTTAACATTTCAAATTGGTAGTTTCCTTGATTTATATAAATCCGAGTATAATCAATATCACCCACTTCATGATCGAGGACACCGGTATAAAGAACATCTAATAAACCATCCCCATTAAAATCTTTCCAATCAGTATTAGAACCTTTTAAGGCAGGAAGATTTGTTTCAACTTCAGTGTATTGGCCGTCTTCATTAACATATATTTTGCTAATATAATTATCTTGTTGATATTGACCGGCTGTATAAATATCCAAGTCATTGTCATTATCCAGATCTATCCAATCTACACAACCAAAGCCTGTTCCTTGAAGTCCGATATTAATTCTTTCGAAATCACCGTTTCCATCATTACTGTATATTGCAATTGCGGAAGTAGAACTATCCAAGATATAACCTGTTGCCAGAATATCATAGTCCCCATCGTTATCATAATCTCCGGCTTCTGTTTCACTTTGCCAGAAACCAATCATACCGGCTTCGATATCTTGGAAACCGAAGTTGTAGCTCTCGCCTGAGAGAGGAATAGTAGTTCCTTCATCTACATTGTGGACTAGTTGGCTATAGAAAGTAATTTCACCATTATGAATACCACTTTCTTGGGATAGCATATATACTTCAATTTCTAGACTATCTTCCAAGAAAATATCTTCAAGGAGAACTAAATCACTTGAGTCATTATAGGCTAAATAGAAATCTCCAGAGACCGTTATATTATTAATCAAAAAAGGCATATCATTTTCATTAGTTAAAATAATAGTTTCCCTAAAAGAAGGAAGATTATTTACAGTAACAGGGAAAGTTATTTCTGAAGAGTTAGTAGTGAATGCAGCTTGGATTGAGTTAGCCAAAACACTAACTTCAACAAGAGGATTTTCGATTGCATTAGAGTTAATACTTATAATGTCAGATTGCTCAGCAACTTCATCATTAGTATACTTAACTTCCACATTGAGGGTCATTGCAGGTTCGATGGTTATATCATTTAGAGTTTCCTGCCAATCACCATCATTAATTCTTAATATGAAGTTTTGGTTTCCTTCGATGGAAGAAACACTGATATTCATAATTCCGGAGTTAAGAATATTAAATACTTGGGTTTCTACTTCTGAACCGGCATAGACAGTTCCATAATCAAGAGTTAATGGGGAAACAGTAATTGCATACTGATCTTCTGGATTAAGAGGGAATTCTAAGTTTTCATCAGCGCCTTTATAAGGATTGACTAAATGTCTAAGTTCACCATCAATATCGTATTCCACGCCTTCAATCGGAATTCCTGCAAGGGCAAATTCACCTAATGAGGTTCCACTTAGATGTAAGTCATAATCAGATACAAATTCAGCATCAAATGAACTTGTATTCATATCTGTAGAGGAGGTTGTTTGCCAAGTTTCTAAGTCAGCACACTCAGTATTAATCCAATAACCGATGGAACCGTTCTCACTATAATAGGCATTATTATCTGCATTCCATGTACCACTACCAAAAGTATAACTGATGATTAAATGATCATAATCACCACTTCTGCGATTAATAAATAAGTTATTCTTTAAATTTATTATACCATCTGTTCCTGTTTTCTGGACACAATAATCATGGTCAGTACCCGCACCTGCTAAGAGCACAGTATTGTTATAGACATTGAGAGTCATTGCAGAGTTTCCGGCATCTAATCTTAAGCCGAAGACCTTGTCATTATTATCTTCTGTTACTGAGATAAAGTTGTTGATTACATCAGCACTCACCTTCTGTACTCTAATTGCATAGATATTAGCAGTAGCTTCCTTCAATCCATAGATATGATTATTGCTAATCACAGCATTATCTGCTTCCGAGTTATACTGAACATAGATACCATAAACTGATGCTTCCGGAGTAAAATACTCTGAAGTATAGTAGATATTGTTCTGGTGAATAGTATTGTTTTGGGAAGCATCTCTAATATGCACACCATAGTTACCGAAGTTAGAGATGTTACAGTTTTGAATAGTTATATTATTTGAAGCATAAATATAATAAGCTCTGTCATATTTAACTTCGTCATCATTAGAATCAGTAATATCGATACTGTCAAATGTAATATACTGAGCTCCATTGAATTCCACTACACTTCCTTCAAGATAGTTATAGTCAATAAGTGGATTTGCCCCTTGGCCAGATTTCTGGAAAAGAATTGGACTATTCTCATCACCTATTGCAGTAATAGCTGAAAGAGAATCTGTATAAATTTGTCCTGCTAAAATGTTAAAAGTGATTCCACCTTCAGGGATTAATCCACTATTTAAAGCTAAGATAGCATTTTCAATAGTTATAAAATCACCATTACCGGTATTATCAATAACATACTCAGACTCTAATAAAGTAACAAGTGGATGTTCAAGGTCTTCATCAGCGCCAACATAGGGATAAGAAGCATGACGCATATCACCATCAAAATCATCACTTACTCCTTCAATTGGGCTAGCAATAAAATCTTGATTACCTAATGATGTTCCTGATAAATGAAGGTCTCCCTCACTTACTGAAATAAATTCAGGTGCGACAACTTGAGATAATCCATCCATATTTATCTCGGTCTGCCAGGCAGATAAATCAAGGTATTCAACTGCAACTAGTCTACCATAAAATCCTGTTTGACTTTCTGAATAGTAAATATTGTTATCAAGTTCAACACCAGGTTGTTGGAATGAATACCAAATAGAGTATTGCTCTATTCCTGATCTGTTATTTACAAAAATGTTGTTTTTTACAATCACATCTCCGGCTCCACCTGAGATGTTGATTGCATAACCTTGATCCGTAGCAGTTCCTGCGAGATAAACAGTGTTATAATAACATTCAATACTTCTGTCTGCTCTTCCAACTACTCTAAGTCCAAATACCTTATCATTGTTATCGTAAGGCAAAGAGACCATATTATTTGCTAAAATACCTGTAACCTGATTAAAATCTATTCCATATATTGTGGCAGAAGATTCTTTGATTCCATGGACCCTATTTCTTAGAACTTCAGCATTTTCGGCTCCAGAATTATAAGCAATCTGAATACCATAAACAGTTGTTTCAGAAGTGTAAAAATTATCACTATAGAATAAATCATTATCAGTTATTGAAATATTTGTGGTAGCGCTAGCAGTCTTTATACCAAACTTATTGAAGTCTTGAACTACACAATCTCTAATGTTTATGTGAGAACTAGCATCTAATAAAAAACCTGTTAGATAGTTATCTTCATTAGTGATATCAGGGTCTTTAATGTGAATTCCTGAGATAGTAATATAGCTTGCTGAACTAAGATTAAAGACAATATTATCAGTAGTTTCATTAAAGATGATAGGTCTTTGACCTTCACCACTCTTTTGAATAACTATAGGACTCGCTTCAGAAGCAACTGCTGTTATAGCAGGAAGATTTTCTGTAAATGATTGATTAGCTAAAATATTTAACACTATCCCACCATCAGGAAACTCGGTTAAACTATTTATGTAATTTATCCCTTGGGTGATAGTTAAATAATCACCATTACCTGCACTATCAATAGTTTTTACTTCTTGAGCAAAAACAACTGATACTAAAATTATCAAAAATAATACAACAGTAAGTCTTTTCATTTTATTATTCTCCTTTCTTTGTTTTTAAAAATTCTTTGAGAGGAATACCATCATCAAAATAACTGTGAAATGTTTTTACATACATTTTAGCTAACTGAGAATTATCAATAAACATTGATGTATGGTCACTCAACATTATGTTTTTGTTAGTTATACTCAGAATAACCTTTCGCTGATCTAAGACTATCAACTTGGTATGAACTTCATCTACAACTCTAACCTCTGCCCCTACATCTTCCCACAGTTGCAAAAAATGAACAAAATCTTCGTTTTCGATATCTGATTTTTCTGTAACAAACTTATATTTCAATCCGGGAAAATACTCTACTTTACCACGACGCTGAACAGCAGAGAAGTCGATTACATAGGGGGCTTTATTCATAGTTAAGATTTCATCCTTAACATCCCGACCATATTCATTAATTTTTTCTAAAATCTCATTGTTACCTACTATAACTTCAATATGCTTAGCAGGATCATCTGTTTGTTCTTTAGATAACTCAAAAATTGGCTCTAATTCTTCAGATATGAGATTTATGTTTTTTATTCTCTTTTCATATTCTAGTTTGTTTCTTTCTAATAAATTGTTAAAAGCAAATTTGGGGTTTATAGCATTGAATTTCTTGATTTTCTCATCGTCAGATTTTTTACAAAATCCTTTATCATGCAAGAGATTTATTACTTCATAAACTCTTGTTCGAGGGACACTGGCTAGATTAGCTAGTTCTGTAGCAGACAAATCCGGTTTCTGAAGCAAGGTGTGATAGACACTTGCTTCGTATTTCGTTAATCCAATATTTATTAATCTTTCAATAATATCAGGCATATTTTCTCCCTTCTTATCTTATGTGTCAAATATTATTGTTAGAATAGATTTAGTCAATATATTTTTGTAACTTGTTAGTTACAAAAGCTGTTAATCCCTTTATAATAAGGTTTTTCCTAGATAATGTTATTTTTTATTCTAATTAATTTGGCTCACTCCCAATTAGAGTAATAAGCAAATTGAAGGATCTAAAAAAAAAGAAATTGAAGCACCCTTGCTTCCATAACAGGCTTGGGAAACCTGTAGAATCTGGCGGCAAGATGCCCCCAGTCCATAGTCCCCCTGCTTCAGTTAGCAGGAGATTGATAGTTTGGTTACATTTTGGCGACAGGTGGTATGGAGTGGAAGCACCCTTGCTTCCATAACCAAGCTTCGTAAGCTTGGTGCGGGCAGGGGTGCCCGCGGTCCGGCAGAAGAGGCTTTTATCCGTGGCTATCTGTGTTATTCGTGGCTAAATATCATCTTATTCATGTAATTAGTGTACTTAGTAGATAGACTTTCTTCTTTCTTAAAACTCTGTGCAACTGTGTGATACCTCTGTGTAACTCTGTGTTAAGGACTTTCTTCTTCGTGTAATTCGTGTAATTCGTGGATAGACTTTCTTCTTCTTTTGTGTTCTTTGTGTCTTTGTGGTGAAAAAGAAAGCCCCGCGTTAGCGAGGCTTCATATTTGTATTTTTGAGGAATGCCTGCAAAGATGCAAGCGGTCCCAGTATTATTTCATCAGGATCATTTTCTTAGTTGAGCTAAATTTGCCATTTTTCATTCTATAGAAATAGACACCTGAAGCTACGTTTCTATTATTTTCGTCTGTCCCATTCCAA
>JAEKNW010000141.1 GCA_016838885.1 Candidatus Cloacimonadota bacterium | reverse complement strand
ATTCTTTTAGCAAAATAACTTACAGAATTTGAAGGCATATAATATATATATTCCTGAAAATTATGGAAGTTACTTTTGCAAAAGAATATAGTGCTATTCAGAAAGATCTAGTGTATTATTTGGGTTTATATCTAGACTTGTAGTTTTTTATAGAAAACTAGATTTCCCGATTGTTATTATTTATTTTTAGACTAGTGATAAATCGGGTTTTTTTTATAAATTTAATCATTATTTCAAAAATTTATTGACAATCATATCTTCTTATGATAATTTGTAAAATAAAAGAGTAATGGAGGTTATGGATGTTAGGAAAAACTATTTCATATACAACTGTCGGGATTGATGCTCATAAGATAGAAGTAGAGGTAGATCAATGGGGAAAATTATCAGGACCTACTATTATAGTGGGCATGCCTTCTAATAGTGTTAAAGAGAGTAAAGAGCGAGTTTCTTCTGCCATTTCAAACTCAGGCTATAAGAATAAACCGGGAACTACAATTATCAATTTAGCTCCGGCTGATCTCAAGAAAGACGGTTCTGCCCTAGATTTATCCATAGCTATAGCCCTATTAATATCCTATAAGGCAATTAAAGTTAAAGATACCTTAGATTATGCAATTTTAGGTGAATTATCTCTAGATGGGACAGTTAAGCCTATCAAAGGAGCACTTCCAATTGCTTTAGAGGCTAAGAAAGACAAACTTAGAGGTATTATTCTCCCCTTTGAAAATGCGAGTGAGGCTGCAATTGTACAGGGTTTAGATGTTATACCGGTTCACTCTTTAGTGGAAGCAATAAGTTTTTTGGAAGAGAAAATATCAATTCCGCCTTTTACTCTTGATTTAAAAAAGATATTCTCATCCTTTAATAATACAGAGATAGATATGCATGATGTTAAAGGACAATACCACGTTAAGCGAGCCTTAGAGGTTTCCGCTGCCGGTGGTCATAACATTTTAATGGTTGGTCCTCCAGGTTCAGGGAAAACTATGTTAGCTAAGCGATTTGCAACTATTTTACCTGATTTATCTTTAGATGAAGCTTTAGAAACTACCAAAATACACTCAGTCGCCGGTGTTCCTACTGATAAGAAAAATGGTATTGTGGTAAACCGTCCCTACCGTTCACCTCACCATACAACAAGTGATGTAGCTTTAATAGGAGGAGGTACTTATCCTAAACCGGGTGAGGTTTCACTTTCTCATAATGGAGTTCTTTTCCTGGATGAACTGCCTGAATTTAAGAAATCGGTCTTAGAAGTTTTAAGGCAACCTTTGGAAGATGGGATTGTTACTGTTTCCCGGGCCACTCAAAGTCTTAACTTCCCTGCCAAGTTTATCCTTGTAACATCCATGAATCCTTGTCCCTGTGGTTATTATAACTGCAATATCCCGGGACACGAGTGTTCCTGTTCTCCTAACATGATTCAACGCTATCGAAGTCGGGTGTCAGGTCCTCTTTTAGATAGAATAGATCTTCATGTCGAGGTGCCTGCAGTTCCTTATAAGGATTTAGGTGGTATTCCTGATGGAGAATATTCAAAAGATATCAGAGCTAGAGTTAATAAGGCCAGGCAAATCCAATTAGAACGTTTTAAGAATGCCCCAATTTTTTGTAATGCCCAAATGAGCCCTAAACATACCAGGCTTTATTGTCAATTAGATGATGACTGCAATCAACTTCTAAAAATGACAATAGAGAAGCGTGGTTATTCTGCCAGAGTCTACGACAGAATCCTCAAAGTTGCTCGTACTGTTGCGGACTTAGATGGAAGCGAAAGAATTAAAGCACAACACATCTCAGAATCCATTCAGTATAGGAGTTTAGAGAAATCATTCTGGCAATAATTATAGTAAAAAAGGTACTTTATCCTTGACACAAAGATTCTATTATTAAAAATGAACATAATTCATAAATTAAAATAATATAACCTACAACTTATATCTGGAGGATATAATGTACCAAGTTTTTCGACTGTGTATGCTAATAACCTTAATCTGGGGGTTAGCACTAAGTCAACTAGTAGCCCAAGAGTTTGCCGGAGGAAGCGGAACCGAAACCGATCCTTGGCAAGTAGCAAATGCAATTCAATTAAACAATCTTCATAATTACACCGGTACAGCTCATGCTGATAAATACTTTATCCAGACAGCTGATATCGACCTTAATATCTCCCCTTGGAATAGTTCTCCAGGGTGGGATCCAATCGGAGGAACTTATTCATCAGTAGCTTTCAACGGTAACTTCAACGGACAAGGTTATACAATAAGTAATCTCTATATTGAAGATTCAGAAACAAATTACTTAGGACTCTTTGCTTCAATCAGCTATGCCAATCTTAAGAATATCACATTAGTTGATTTTAATATTACAGGGCAGAATTACTTAGGAGCACTTACGGGATATTCAACTAATTCAAGCATTTTTAATTGCCATACTTCAGGAGAGATATTAGGACAGAATAAGCTGGGTGGAATAGCCGGTTATTCGGGCTATTCCTCGGTTCTGTACTCTTCCTCTAACAGTAATGTTGTGGGTGGAGAAGACGTCGGAGCTTTAGTTGGTTCAATAAATCAAACATCTCTTTATTATTCTCATAGTAATGGGGATATCACTGGTTATGAGAATGTTGGTGGCCTGACAGGTTATGTATATAATGGACAAGTAGTAGATTGTTATAGCCATGTAAGTGTTAATGCTAGCAATAGCGTTGGTGGCTTAGTTGGTTACTTGTGGGGAAACTCTTCTGTTATCAGTCGAAGTCTTTCTACAGGAACAGTTGAAGGCCAAGCTGATGTTGGTGGACTTTTAGGTAGCAATAGCAGTGGAAATGTTTATTACAGCTACTGGGATATCCAGACTTCAGGACAGGATAACAGCATAGCAGGGACAGGATTAACCACTAATCAAATGCAAAACCATGCAACTTATCGTAATTTTAACTTCAATCAGGTTTGGACTTTTACGGGAGTTAGCTCTTATCCAGAGATCCAAGACCTTACTATCTATACTCCAATTGATCAAGTCAGTCTAGCAGAGCTTACAGGTAATGGTACAGAAGTATTTCCATATCAAATTACTACAGCTTCTGAGTTAGATGCTATCAGACAAGATTATTATGCTCATTATGAATTAATGAATGATATAGATATGACCTCTTCAGTGATCTGGAACATGGGGCTTGGTTTTACACCAATCGGGAGATATAATAGTAGTCATTATTTCAGGGGAAGCTTTAATGGAAATGGTTTTACTATTTCAGGCTTAGTAGTGAATAACCCAAATAGTGATTATCAAGCTCTGATTGGTTATGGCTATGATGCTTTAATTGAGAATGTGAATCTAGCAGATGCAAATGTGAATGGAAAGAACTATGTTTCAACCCTGCTTGCTTATGCATCTTCGGGAACAATAATAACTTCTTGCAATATTTCAGCGCGTATATCAGGTCAAAACAATTTAGGACTACTTGCAGGTCAGATAAGTGGCAGTATAGCTAATCTCTGTTCTGCTCAAGGTGATTTGCTGGGTTATGATTATATTGGAGGTTTAGTGGGACGAGCTACTACAAGTTCAACCATTAATGAATCCTATACAGATATTGCTATCAAAGGTGCTGACAAAGTAGGTGGTTTATTGGGTTATTTGAATTCTAGTTTTGTTTATGACTCTTTTAGTCATAGCCAAACTACCGGTATTGAAGACGTTGGTGGATTAATAGGCGATGTTTATAGCTCTAATTCTCGGGTTTATCGTTGTTACTCTACTGGTTTAGTAACAGGCTCTAACAATACGGGTGGTATGATTGGCTCGGGAACTACAGCTGAAGATATGTATCTTAATAATTATTTCAATGGAGAAACTTCAGGGCAACTTGGTTCAGTCGGTAGTTATGCCCGAACAACAGCTCAAATGACATATCCTTATGAAAACACCTATTATGTTTATGATTTCATTAATAAGTGGATGGCTGATGAAGATTATTTTTATAACTCGGGTTATCCCTATTTACAGAGTTTTGTTGAGTTACCTGAACAGGACATCTACCCTACTATCAGTCAGCTCAATGCAAATACAGTTCGGCTGGAATGGGATGCTGTTCCAGGAGTAACTACCTATAAGGTTCTTAAAGCAGATACTCCTTTAAACAATAACGACCCTGGTTGGCTTGAGTTGGATATAACTTCAAACCTTGAATACGATGCTCCGGCAAATGATACCAGAGCTTTCTTCCGTGTGATAATAAATGATTAAACCCAAATAATGCAGTAGATCTTTGAGAATAGCACTATATTCTTTTGCAAAGTAACTTCCATAATTGTCAGGAATATATATATTATATGCCTTTTATAAATTCACCCCCTGTGTCCCCCTCAAAGAGGGGGATTTTGCTAAAAGAATCTGCACTCTTCGCCTGTGATACGTAGCTTTAGCGAAGTATTACTAAAGCTCTACTGCACCATTCGGGTTAACCCGAATGCATTATTTGGGTTAATTTCTAAAAATGCTAAGTTAAGCCTATTCTTTTTGGCTCAAGTTCAAGTCTGGTGGAAATTATCATAAGCAAAACATCTTTGTAGAACTTTCTGCCAATATGTGCCATACTTAAGTTATTCTCTATTGGGTGTCTATTGGGCTTCTATTGGGCGTCTATTAGCCGTCCACTAGGCTAAGAGTCAATAGACACATGATAGTGGGGATATATAAGCTCCATTTACACTACATGATGTTGCAGACAAGACAATGAAGGGTTTAAGATGGGGCTGAAGAAAGAAAGGCCCCGTCATCTTCGATGCCACCCCTCTTGGAAACATTTGCTTGAGCAAATGAAGAGGGGATTTAAGACATACGGGCTCAATCTCTGTATCCATTTAAACAGAGGAATTCGTGTTAATTTGTGTGAAAGCTCTTCTTCTTTTCGGTGTTTTCGGTGGCTATTTCTTCTTTAAGAGTAGGCTTTTTCCTATCCTTCTATCTCTATCTCTCTATCTATCCCTCTATCCCTCTATCCCTCTATCCCTCTATCCCTCTATCCCTCTATCCCTCTATCTCTCTATCCCTCTATCCCTCTTAGTGACTTTTCATCAATGCCAGACTGATATATGTTAATCCAGCCAAAACAATGATTACCGAGCCTGTGGGCAAATTTAGTAGGTAGGATAGCCACAAGCCGAGAAGGGTGAAGATAAGTCCTAAAATGGAAGCCCAGAGCATCATTCCTCCAATAGACCTGTTGAAGAGACGGGATATAGCAGCAGGAAGAGTTAAGAGGGCGATTACTAAAATAATCCCGACAACTCTGATTAGAATAACAACGCTTAATGAGATGAGAATTAGCAAGAGGGTATAGAGGAAATTAACCTTAATTTTTTTGAGTCGCGCAAATTCTTCATCAAAAATCATAGCAATGAATTGTCTATAAAAAACTACAACTGTGATAATAATCACGAAGAGTAAAGCTAGTAAAGACCAGAGGTCAGTAGTGGTAACCAGGAGGATGTTTCCAAAAAGATAGCTCATGAGATTGGAGTTATATCCAGGAGTCATGGACATGAAAATGATACCTATTGCCATCCCAATAGCCCAAAAAGCACTCAAGACGGTGTCTTCGTTTTCTTTCTTTTTCTGTTTAATAATGCTAATTAAGAGGGCAGCAAAGACAGCGAAGACGAAGGTCCCAATTGTCGGGGAGATATTCAAAAAATATGCGATTCCTATTCCTCCTAAAACAGAATGAGCAATTGCCCCGCTTACAAAAGAGATTCTTTTCACAACGACCAAACTACCCATAACACCACAAACTATACTTGCCATTAAACCGGCTAATAGTGCATTTCTTAGAAATGAAACAGTAAACAATGAATTAAAAAATTCCATCTTTACAAACCACACTGATGTTTAATCATTTTCATTGATTTATTATAGACTTCTTGAGCATCATTATCTGTTAGGTCATCTAATTTATGAGCATGCAGATATCTGTTTACGCAAAAGACTTTATTCACATATTTAGAAACAAAAGAAACATCGTGAGTTACTAATAAAATAGTGATATTTTTATTTAACTCTTTTAATATATCATAAATATCTTGTTCAACAGAAATATCAACAGAGGCTGTTGGTTCATCTAAGATAAGGATTTCAGGGTCATCAATCAAAGCTCTGGCAATTAAGGCTCTTTGCCTTTGGCCACCGGAAAGCTCGGATAAAAACCTATCCTTATACTCCCCTATTTTGAGCATCTTTAGGATTTCTGTAGCTCTTTCTTTATCTTGCTTTGAATATCTGACAAAAAAAGAGTTGTTTCTGAGCTTACTCTGCAAAACCATATCTATTAATCTTAAGGGAAAATCATGTTGGTGGGTAGTAAATTGAGGAACATAGCCTAGCTTTTCCAAAGATTTATAGTTTTTATCTCCAAAAATAGTAATAGTACCTTTGGAAGGGGCTAGTTGTGCCAGAATTAACTTTAGTAAGGTAGATTTACCTCCTCCGTTTGGTCCGACAATGGCGACAAAATCATTCTTCTCGATAGAAAAATTAATATCTATAAGGGTCGGACTGCTATCATAATTAAAAGAAACATCTGCAAATTCAACTAATTTCATTTTTCCATACTTTCTGCTAACTTACTAGCGATATTTTTTAAGTTACTCAAGTAATCTTCTGCTAAAGGGTCAATGTTAATCACTGAACCACCAATCTCATTAGCAACTGACGCAGCAATTCTTTGGTCAAATTGAGCTTGGACAAAAATAAACTTAATCTCTCTATCTTTAGCATATTCAATGATTTTTTTCTGTTCCCGAGGGGTTGGTTCTTTGCCTTCAATTTCAATTGGGATTTGTCTTAAATCAAATTCATCAGCAAAGTAACCCCAAGCCGGATGGAAGCATAAGAATTCTCTATTTGTTACATTAGCAAAGATCTTCTTTATTTCAAAGGAAACTTCATCTAAATCAGCAAGAAAAGTATCTCTATTATTTTCAAAAGTGGTTGTTTGCTCAGGATAGGCTGAGATAAAATAATCAGCTATGTTGTTAACTTGAACTTTTACTAATTCGGGGCTTAGCCAGATATGTGGATCATATCCATCATGATGGTGATGACCTTCATTATCGGATTTATGTTGATGATGATCTTCTTTCTCTACAAAAAGCTCTTCAAAGGGACTAGGCCTGTGTTTAGCGATATTCTTATCTGTATTTATTATCTTAAGGTCAGGATATTGTTGATTTAAGTTTGGTATTATATTCTCTTCAAATGCTACTCCTATGGTAAAGAGAGCTTTGGTTTTGCTTAATCCAATCATCTGTTTTGCAGTAGGTTCATAAGTTGCAGGACTCTCCCCGGGTTTAACAAGGACATTAATCTCAAACATATCCCCCACTACTCTTTCAACAAAATACTTCTGTGGTAAGATGCTTACGAAGTATTTCTTGGTATCTCTTGGTTTGTTATTGCAGGCTAATATAACCAATGTCATTAGTGCTATCAAAAAAACTAATTTTCTCATTATTCCACCTTATAAATAAGTTACTTTCTTTAGTCTTTTAAATGATTTCATAAATTTATTATTTTTTAAATTGACTAAAATGATAATATAGTATTTTTTAACGATATGAAAAGAGAAAAATATAAAATTTTAATAATTTATCAATTTAAACAAGACTTAGTTCTTGTAGTTGAACGCCTTAAACAGGATTTCCCTGAGGCTACTATCTATAGTGCTCAGAATTGGCAGGAAGTCCAGAGTATTGTTGGTTTAGATCTTATTGATTTAGCTATACTCTACTGCAATATTACTTGGAAGAAACCGGACCAAGTTATTGCTTACCTCAACTCTCAAAGGCATGTTATTCCAATCTTCACTTTTGTAGAGAGATCTAACCATGATGAGGTTAGGCATCTCCTTGCTTTAGGAGTTAAAGATTATAGTCTCAGTGATGCTAGATTCTCTTTTCGTTTACCCATAGCGATCAAGTCAATAATTGAGCATTCTCGAATTTCTCAAAAAACTCAAGAAATAGAAGATAAATTAGCTAAACAAGAGATCATGTTTAAAACCTTGTTTGAGAATGCACCAGAGGCTATAGCTTTAACTACAGAAGATGGAATAGTTATTGAAGTCAATCCAATGTTTACTAGTATTTTTGGGTATTCTTCAAGTGAATTAATTGGTAAATCCATTGATGAGGCTATTTGTTCACCTGAAATTAGAGAAGAGGGAATGCGAATTAATCGCGATTTAGCTTCAAAGCAAACTATTAAATTACATCTTGTTCGTTATCATAAAGATGGGCATCCTATTAATGTATCTCTGGTAAGTACAAGATTGAAGTTTCAAGATGGGTCTTTTGGTCTATATGCAATTTATCGGGATATCGGTGGAGAAATTAAGACTCGTTCTGAACTACAAACAACTAAGCTTTATCTTAACTCTCTTTTAGAAAGTATTGATGAAATGATAATCTCGCTTGATATAGCAGGAAATGTTGTTTATTTTAATAAGTCTTATCAAGAACACCTTCTCAAAGAGTATGGTTTCACAATTGAGATAGGTATGAATCTTTTTGAAAATAAAGATATTGCTAAGCTAGAAACACATCGTGATTTCATCGAAAGTGCTTTTACCGGAAGGGCTAATACTAAGAATATAGAAGTAATGATTGCAGGGAAAACTATCTACCGTGAATTATCTTCAAGTCCTATTAAATTCAATGATAAATTAGTAGGGATATCAATTATTTCTCGTGATATTACACGCTTTATCGAATTTCAAAATCAGCTCAAACTAGAGACTGAAAAAGCAGAAGCAGCCAATATCGCCAAGAGCCAATTTTTAGCAACTATGAGTCATGAGATAAGAACACCGCTAAATGGTATATTGGGTATGACTGAACTTTTACGGGATACTCCGTTGAATAGTGAGCAAGATGATTATGTTAACTCCATCAAAATATCAGGTGATACTCTCCTAGAGGTAATTAATGATGTTTTAGATTTCTCGAAATTAGAATCAACTAACTTTAAGCTTATTTACTCGAATTTTTCCATGATTGATTTATTTAATGAGATTGAGACTATTGTAATATCTAGAGCTAGAGAAAAGGGTCTTTATCTAAAATTTGATTATGATAAAGAAGAGAGGAACTATTTCTATGGTGATAAAATTAGGATTAAGCAAATCCTGCTGAACATTATCTATAATGCAGTCAAGTTCACTGATAAAGGTGGAATCCAAGTATCTTTTAAGAGAATTGATGATAATAACAACTATTGTTTTTCTGTTACAGATACCGGGATTGGTATTCAAAAGAGTGAGTTGAATAATCTCTTTGACCCATTTACTCAGACAAAATCTTCTGTTACTAATCAAAGTGGGGGAACTGGTTTAGGTTTAGCAATAGTAAGAAGATTGGTAGAGGCTATGAAAGGTAGAGTAGATGTTGAAAGTGAATATAAAAAAGGATCTACTTTCAAAATTGAGTTAACTCTTCCCCATTCCTCTGAAAGTAATATCAAGAAGATAGATAAGAATGCAAATCAAACTCTAAAAATCAACCAGCAATTTGCCAATGATTACCCTCTCAAGATATTAGTTGCTGAAGATAATCGGATTAATCAGAAATTAATTACAACATTTCTTAATAAATTAGGCTATCAAGCAAGTTTAGTTTCAAATGGAAAGGAAGCTTATGAAGAGACTTGTAAGAATTTATATGATGTAATTTTGATGGATGTTGAGATGCCTGTTATGAATGGAGTGCAGTCTATGGAGCAAATCCGGAGTAGGGAAGAGCTGACTCAACCTTACATCATAGCAGTTACTGCCAATGCTAAGACAGAAGATGAAACTAAGTATCTAGAAGCTGGTATGGACAACTATCTTAGCAAACCCATAAATATAAAGAGGTTAACAGATGTCTTGGCTAAAGCTTATGAATCTGTTAAAGCTAGAAAATCCTGAGAGTTTTTTTTCTTAAACAGTTAAAACACTAGAATTATCTGTTAATCCTCCTGCGATATCATACATATTTGATATTTTCCCAACTTTTAACTTTTCAGAAATACCAAAGAAATCTAAACAAGTTCCACAAACTAAAATATCAACACCTTTCTCCTCTAATTTCTGTAAATTCTCTAGAGTAATGGCTCCTTCAATACAGAGTTTAACTCCTGAATTCATAAAGAGAAGACGGGCAGGTTGATTATCAACTTCATTAAGAGTGTAAATAAAAGCTTTCATTAGGAGAGCTCCTAATTTATCATCACCAATACCTAAATACTCGCTTTTAAAGAAGATTGTTTTCCCTTTGCTGGAGGGGGTTGGAATAGGGCAGGGGTAGTCATTCACATCAAACTCAGAATCTTTTTTTTCTTGAGTACTTTTAACTCTTTTGGCAAGAATCCGAAATTCAGAGTTGTTATTGATAGTGTGAGTCGCTACCTTTTCAACTTCAAAGCCAAAACTGGTAAGAAATCTTTTGACATTCTCTAGGGCTGCCTTATTATCTACAATAACCTCAACTTGATTATTGGCTTCGTTACTAATAGCTTCTTTTGTAAGTAACACCGGCTTTGGACAGGCTAATTTTCTACCATCTACTATCTTCATAAACATCTCCTTTTTTTAACCCAAATAATGCAGTTGACTTTTGTGAATAGTACTATATTCTTCTGCAAAAGTAAGCTACATAATTTTCATGAATATATATATTATATGCCTTCAAATTCTGTAACTTATTTTGCTAGAAGAATCTGCACT
>JAEKNW010000140.1 GCA_016838885.1 Candidatus Cloacimonadota bacterium | reverse complement strand
TGAAGGCATATAATATATATATTCCTGAAAATTATGTAGCTTACTTTTGCAAAAGAATATAGTGCTATTCGCAAAGGTCTACTGCATTATTTGGGTTTAATCTCTCTTTTAATATAAGCTTGATAACCGTCAAGAATTTTAAACCCAAAACTCTTATAGAGATGTTGAGCAAGGGGATTATCTTGGTGAACTTCCAATTTAGCTTGCAGACCTAATTCTTGGCAGTAATTAAGGGCTTCATTAAGTAATGCTTTGCCATAACCTTTATTCTGAAACTGAGGGTGGACAGCCATGTGGTGAATATAAGATCTTCGATAATCATGAGTAATCCAACAGGTACCAACAAGCATTTCATCAACCAAAAGAGAATATATTTTCCCTCCATGAGAAAGAGTCTTCTTTATATTAGAGAAATTATCTCCTCTTTCAGGATTACCCACTCCTGTAAGTTCCCATATCTCACTTATCTGAGAAAAAATATTTTTATCAAACTTGTCCGAAATAGTAAGCATCAAATTCTCCTAAGTCATTTATTGAATAAGATTAAGATAAACTAACAAGCTATCGAAAACCAGTTAAAAATATTGAGAATAAATTGGCAAGAAGATAGTTTTAATTTTAATTCTTGACTTTATTTACCAAACTGTGAATTTTGATAAAAAAGTGTTAAGATTAATTTCTAAACACAAAATTATTGATAGATAAACTAATATTTTACATAAAATAATTAAGTGTAATCGTGGAGGATTTACATGAAAAAATACTTTTTAGTATTAATTGGAATTGCGATTTTGTTAACTAGTTGTTCAGTTTTTAATAGTGGAGACTCTTTGAGTCCAAAAGCTAAAAGAGCCTTAAGAAATGGTAATATCTATTTTTCTCAACAACTCTTAGAAAGATCAGAAGGTTTCTTTAATGAAGTTTTAGAAGAATACCCAAACCATCTAGAAACCAATAAAAAAATAGCAGATATCAAATTTTTCAATGCTGAAAACAATGACAGAATTGCTTATCAAAGCTACTTAGAAGCTTTTGATAAATATCAGATTGTTTATGATTTGCTAAAAGACGTAGACCGCCAAGATATGAGCAGAGACGAGAGAAGATGGTATAAGGATACACGCAAGAAGATCGATTCTATTAATGCTCGTATTCTTATTTTAGCTAATAAAGAATACGATACTTATTTGAATGAAGGCATTGGTAATCTTGATGAAATTATTGCAAAATATCACAAACTTATTTCATTAGACCCAGACAACATTGATCCTTATAGATTCTTAACTTCTATTTTGAATAATGAGAAAAATATTTTACTTAACTCCGAAAATCCTGATGAATTCAAAATCTTAAATTTAGATAATGATATTCTCAATATGTTTAGCCAATGGGTAAGAATAGAACCAAAAAATATTGAATATAGAGCTCAGTATGCCAGACAATTATATGTTATGGAAAGATATACTGCAGCAGCAGAGCAATTCTCAATTCTAATCCAAAATGACCCATATAATTATGACCACTATGACTTATATGCTACAACAGTAGAAGCTCAAGGTGATTATCAAGCTGCCTTTGATAAAATGTTATTAGCTAATAATAATATACCAGAAAATGTAAATGTTCTTCAGGCTTTAGTATTTTATTCAGATAAACTTGAAAATGATGAAGCTTATATTGAATATAGTAAGCAATTAATAGATCTCGAAGCTTCACCTGAAAATCTTAAAAACTTCAGTTATTATTTAGCAAAAAACGAAATGTTTGAGGATTTATTAGTGTATGCAGAAAAATGGTTCGTAGCTGATAGAGAAAATAGAGTTCCTGCTCAACTTGCAGCTTTGGCAGCTCAAAAACTCAAAAATACCAATAAATATCAATACTATGCTAAGAAATATCAAGAATTAACTAATGCTAACTAAATCTTAGTAAGATAAAATAAAAGAGGTTCTGCGTAGAACCTCTTTTTGTTTTTTAAGCTAATCTATTTTCTTACAAACTTAGTATTTCTTTAGTTTCATCTACCCAGCTATACCTAACTTCACCAACAAAAATGGTGTGGTCTCCTGAATTAACTTGTGTAATTACCTTACACTCAAAATTAGCAACTGCATTTTCGAGAATAGGAAGTTTTTTATATTTACCAGGGAAAGTTTTTACTTTTGTCTCTGTAAGTTTATCAAAGTTACGCCCTGATTTAGTTCCAAAAAAGATAGTTTCCTCTCTCATTTCGGTTGAAGGAATCACCAAATTAAAATATCTATTTTCTTGCAGTCCTAGGTGTGAATATCTTTCATGACCAACTGAGATGGCGAACATTGGTGGTTTTATAGATGTTTTCATGAACCACTCTAAAGTGATAATATTTGCTTTACCATCTGGTAATTCAACTACTGCTAAGGCTACTCTCTTATTTTTGTTACTCACTACATGAGCTTTATCGAATTCAGTTAATATCATTATCATTCTCCTTTTTTTTTAATCTATCCACTAATTTCACTAATTACACTAATCAAGGTCCTTCATTTTAACCCGAATGGTGTAGTAGAACTTTGATGAAGAGTGCTAGATTCTTTTAGCAAAATAAGTTACAGAATTTGAAGGCATATAATATATATATTCCTGAAAATTATGTAGCTAACTTTTGCAAAAGAAGATAGTGCTATTCGCTTTTTCCCTAAATTCTACTGCATTATTTGGGTTTAACCCGAATCTCTTGTATTATTTATCGTTTATAAATATTATTCAATAAAAGCATTAAAACAAATTTATTCATTCCCTAATAAAGTTGGAGTAAATGTTTTTATCAAGATTAGACCTAAGGGAGCAGTGAATACTATAGATAAAACAGCCAAGGCCAAGATAGTTTCTCCACCTGCAATTCCTAATTTCAAGGCTACCCCACCTAAGGCTGCTTGAACTGTTGCTTTTGGTAGATAAGCAAAGATACAAAATAATCTCTCTTTCTTATTTAAATTTGAGAAGCTGGTTGCTAGCAAAACTCCTAATGATCGGGCTATCAATCCCAGACTAATCACCAAGAGTCCACGCAAGCCAGAACTATAAGCAATCTTCAAATCAACTGAGAGTCCGATAAGAACAAACAATATTATCTCTGCAAAAATCCAGATCTGAGCTAGTTTTCTTGCTAAATCATGAGCTATCTCAGTAGCCTTCTCTAAGATTATTAGTCCAACAGTCATTATTCCCAAAAGGGCTGCACTGTGTAAAATGTCACCTACCCTCACTAACAGCATGGAGAGAGTAAGAAGAATCAAAGTTTGTTCAGTACTCTTTATATGTTTCTTTCTTTTGCTAAAATAAAAGATTAGTAAATATCCAACAATTATACCTGGGATAATCCCTAACATCAGAGAGACAGGTATTGATAGAAGGGCACTGCTAACTTCAAACTACCTTGATTGATTAATGATAAGAAAATAGAGAAGAGAGTAATGGCAAAAACATCATCAATAGAGGCTCCGGCTAATACAATAGTGGGAACATCTTTTCGCGTCCCGATTCCTTTGGCTTTAATATCTAACATGGATGGAACTATGACTGCAGGGGAAACTGCAGAAAGCATAAATGCAGTTAATCCTGCACTTAAGAAGGAAAAATCAAAAAAGACTTGTAAAAGGAATAGTAAAGCCATTCCCTCAAAGATACAAGGGATGATACTCATTAAGAGAGCTGTGATTCCTACTTTTTTGAGGGTAGATTTACTAATGCCTAAGCCTGCTCGAAGCAAAATAACTATTAAAGCAAATGATTTTAAAAAGGGCTCAGCATCGTTGATAACTGTGGGGATTAAATCTCTAAAGAAGAATGAAAACAGTATTCCCCAGATTAACATCCCTAAAATAGAAGGTAATTGTAGTCGAGTAAATAACTTTCCCATAAACCAACCGCCCAAGATCATAATAACAATAAACAGATTCAAATCCATGTTTTCCCCCAATTTTAAAAAAACTCCTAAACGAAAAGGTCTTTCGTTTAGGAGTCATCAGCCTAAGTTAAGGCGGTTTAGGTGAACTCCATCACCTTGTAAAAAACAATAATTACATTATTTTCAATAATTCAACTTCGAATTTTAGGGTAGCATTAGGAGGAATAACATTTCCGGCACCTCTTGCTCCATAGCCTAATTCAGCAGGGATAATTAAAGTTCTTACTTCACCAATTTTCATTCCTTGAACGCCTTCATCCCAACCTTTGATAACTCTTCCGGCACCAAGTTGGAAAGTAAAAGCTTGGTCTCTATCTTTAGATGAATCAAATTTAGTTCCATCCATTAGCCAACCGGTGTAATGAACTAATACTTTATCGCCTTTTTTTGCAGCTAAGCCTTGACCTTCAACATCGATGGTGTATTTTAAACCGTTTTCCATAGTAATGATTCCTTTTTCTTGGTTATTTTGATCATTTTCTTGAGCACTACAAGAGAGTGCTAAAAATACTGAAATGATTATCAATAGATAATTCATAAACTTCATAATAGGTCCTTCCTTTTTTCTGTTTGAGACAATTTTTCAGAACTTTAGTTTTCTGTAAACATAATTCTTGACTAAATAGAGGAGTCTTTATAAATATTGCCCTATGAAAAAATATTTAGATACTAACAAGATTGATTATGTTTTAGAACATCTCAAATTAAGATGTGATTTTCCTTTTGGACTAAGTCGGAGAATCCTCTTTCTTAAACAGGAAGAGTTAGGTGAAATACCTAAAAACTGTCTGGTATTTGCTTTATCAAAAGAAGAAATAAGATTAGACTATCAGTTAGATAACTTAGAAATTTTCTATCCTATATTTCCTGAAGCGACTAAGCATACAATTGAAAAGAATGGCTCAATAGTCTTTTCTCATGATATATTTAAACAGATATTTTGTCTGCAAACTCTTTATTATGAACAAGAGATTAAGGAGAGGGATAAGTTAGGGCGAATAATCCCGGAAGCTACTCTAAACCATAAAGTAAACATTCTTAAAAAGCCTATTGTAGATTATCTTTATGAGATAATATTAGATGTTTTTGAGGAATACTGTCAGAAAAATAATATTCCATTTCAGAGAATAGATATTTTGGATAATCATACTCTTCTTCTGAGTCATGATGTTGATCGAACTGAGACTTATTCTTTTTATAACACCCTTAATTCATTGAAAAAGCTTACATTAGCTCCTAACCAAAACAATTTTACCAGTGTCTTAAAACATCTAAGAGAGTTTTCGCTTGGAAAAAAAAGATCTAATCCACTCTGGGATTTTACTAAGCTGAGAGATATTGAACAGGAGTTTAAATTATCTTCTACTTACTACTTCCTTAATCAAGGTAAATTACATCAGGATGCCTATTATTCACTTTCAGATCCTAAGATATTGAAGCTAATTAAAGAGATAGAAGGGGATGGAAATGAAATAGGAATACATCTGACTATAGCCGGTAACCTTGATAAGAATATTGTAGAAAGAAACTTAAGGAGATTAAATAGACTTGTTAGGCAACACGTAGTTGGGGCACGTTCTCATTGGCTTCGTTTTGAACCGACTATTACTCCTGATATTTTGGCTGGTTTAGGGATTAAGTATGATACTTCAATTGGGCATTATTCTCAAATGGGATTTAGAGCAGGGACGTGTTTGCCTTATAAACTATTCAGTTTTGAGAAAAACGAGATGCTTGACCTTTGGGAAATCCCTTTAGTTTTTATGGATTGCATGGTTTTAGATTATCAAAAGATCTCAGAAGATGAAGCCTTAAGACAATTAGAAGAGCTACTTTTAGAAGTAGTAAAATTCAAAGGGGTCTTTTCTCTGCTTTGGCATAATGGCAACTTTGCTAATAAGAAACCTTATGATAGGTATGAATTTTATCTAAAACTACTTGAAATGATAATGAACAGCAAGCCTATGAATATTTCTGCAAAGTCATTGATAGCAAGTCTTGAGGAGAATCTTGATGTGCGGAATTAGTGGGATCTTTCATTTAGATAATAGCTTTTTTAATCCAGAATCTTTACTTTTAATGAATAATAGCATTAGGCATCGTGGTCCTGATGATGAAGGTTTTTTCTTACAATCATCTACAACTTGTCAACTATATTCTGGAGATGATTCAACCTCGGAAATAAAAAAGTTATATCCTCATTTAAGAGAGAGTTCACCATCAAAGATTGGACTGGGATTTCGTCGTTTATCCATTATTGACCTCAGCCAACACGGCCATCAACCTATGCAAGATGAATCTAAACGCTATACTATGGTCTTTAATGGAGAAATTTATAATTATCTGGAGTTACGCGAGAAGTTGCAGAATCTAGGCTATAAATTTAGAAGTAATAGTGATACAGAAGTCTTGCTGAATATGTATCTTGAATATAAAGATAATTGTTTTGCTATGCTAAATGGGATGTGGGCTTTAGCAATTTGGGATAATGAACTAGATAAAATTACTTTATGTAGAGATCGCTGGGGTATCAAGCCTCTTTGTTATTTTTATGATGAAAAAAGGATTATCTTTGCTTCAGAAGAGAAACAAATCATTGCAGCTGGAATAAAAGTATCTCCAAACTATGATATGATTTATAGATATTTGAATCTAGGTTCAATGGTTAGATATGGCCAAGAGACTTTTTATCAAGAGATTAAACTTGTTAGACCAGGGACAATAATGACTATTACACGTGATTGTCTTACCTCTGTATCCTACTATAAAATGGATATTAACAAGTTTGAAAAGTATGATAAATCTCTGGAAGAAGCAACCCGGGAATATGAACATCTATTTTCTGAAGCAGTCAGGTTAAGGATGCGTTCTGATGTTGAGGTAGGCTCTTGTTTAAGTGGAGGTTTAGACTCTTCAGCAATCGTTTGTCAAGCATCTCAAACTACATCTAAGCGGATTAAAACATTCTCAGCCTACTATGACCAAGGTAAAGACTATGATGAACGAAAATGGATAGAAATAGTTAATAATGCTTATGGATGTGAGGGACATCTTTTAAGTCCGACAGATAAAGAAGTTGCTAAAGAATTTGCTAAAATTACTTATTTACACGATGCCCCTGTAATAGGTTCAAGTCCGGTTTCTCAATATTTTGTGATGAAAAAGGCAAGGGAGAAGGGAGTTACTGTGGTTCTTGATGGTCAAGGAAGTGATGAACTCACAGCTGGATATAATCATGCCTTTTATCGATACTATGCTGATTTAATCAAACAAAGGGAGTTTTCGCGTTTATCAGCTGAGCTTCCTGAATACCTTCGTTATCAACAGAAGGGTGGTCATCTAGCTAAGCTTAGTAAGATTCTTTTTACCCTAATAAATAAAGAATCTACCCTCTATAATTATGAACTTAAAAACTTAAATCCTGATGTAATGATTAGTAGGTATCGCCAGGATATTTTATCAGAAGTTGAAGATTTATCATGTTCTAAACTATCGAATTTCCAGTTCAATCTCCTGAGGAAAATATTTTTACCTTCATTATTACACTTCGAAGATAGAAATTCCATGGCATTTTCTATCGAGAGTCGGGTGCCATTCTTAGATGTTAATTTAGTAGAGTTTGCTTTTTCCTTACCTTCTCATTATAAGATAAAAGGAGCTCAAGGGAAATATATCCATCGTCAAAGTTTAAAGAATTCTGTTCCGGAAGCTATTTATAATCGTAAAGATAAAGTGAATTTTTCTGCGCCTGGTGAGATTAACTGGTTAAGAAAGGCAATGAAAGAGAGCCTAAAGACTACTATTAATTCTCCCTTTTTTACTAAAAGCAAATTGTTTGATACAATCAAGTTAGGTGAAATTATCCATAACTATCTATTGGGAGATAATAAGCATGCTACTTTAGTTTGGAAACTTTATGCTCTAGGGGTTTGGTATAATCTCAATTTCACAGGTAATAATGAATAACAATAAAATTAAGCATACTGCGAAGAATACCTTTATTTACAGCATCAGCAATGTATTAGTTAAGATGTCGGGTCTTATCTTACTTCCTCTTTATACTTCACATATCTCTTTGGCACAATATGGACTTCTAGGTTTCTATGAAATAACTTTTGAAATATTGCATTTAATCAGTGGAATGGGGATTGATAACGCACTTTCGCGTTGGTATTGGGATAAAGAATCGCAGTATGATCAAAAGGTTGTAGTCTTTAATGCTAGTCTTGTTTCACTTGTTACAACCTTGTTTATTATGACTTTAGGCTTTTTAACCCTCAATGGTTTCTCAGAGACTTTGCTGTGGGAGAAACAATCTACCACTTTGATTCTCTGGTTTATTGTAAGTAGCTTAACTAGGGTCTTAATCCGGCAACCTCTCTTACTTATGAGAATTCAGGAGTTATCATTAAGACAGACAATTATTAATATTATTCGGATAATTCTGGTAGTAGGAATTAGCTTTATTACTATAGCCCACTACAAGTTAGGCCTAGCAGGTATTTTCATAGCTGAAACTATGGCAAATATCATAGTCTTACCTTATCTTTATAGATATCTGCTTAAGAATACAAAATTTCAATATAACATCATCCTTATAAAAGAGATGCTTAGTTTCTCTTTACCCTTAGTTCTCTCCTCAGTTTTAGCTCTTATTTTAACTCTTTCTGATAGATACATTATTCAATATTTTGGTAATTTTGAAGATACAGGTATCTATACTTTAGCCTATAAAATCTCTAATATCATCAGAATCTTTGTTATTCACTCTTTTGCTCAAGCTTATATCCCTATTTTTTATAAATATATGCATGATGAAGATAGTAAAAAATTCTACATAAAATCAGTTACTTACTACACTTTTGTTGCCTCTATTATTGCACTTGGACTTACTATATTTGGACAAGAGGCTATTCAGATTATTGCTCAATCTTCTGAGTATTATGCCGCTTATAAACTATTACCTTACTTAGTGATAGGTGTCATATTTGCTGGTCTGCGTCAAATCTTAGTTCTACCTATTAACAAACACAAAAAAACAAAGATAATTTCAATCATAACAATTGCTGCAGGGGTCTTTAATCTTATCCTAAACATTATCTTAGTACCACTCATGGGAGCTCCCGGAGCAGCTCTAGCTACCGGCTTAGCAAATCTCCTGGTTGTTCTAGTCTATTACTACTTCGTTCATAAATTAGATGGTATTCGCTATGAAGACAAGAAGATTGTTAATGCAATATTTTTAACTATAATTCTCTCGGTGATTGCTCTATTGCTTGCAGATATTAATATTTATTATCGACTTATGATTAAATTGGGACTATTCCTCAGCTTCCCACTTATCATGTACCTAACTAAGTTTTATGATAAGGAAGAGATTCATCAAGTTCGGCATGCTATCGGAGAACTTAAAAACAAATATATTAAATAACAAAGGACTAATAAATGGCTGACTTCGATATCTTTTCAGTGCAAGAAATTAATAATCATATTAAGAATATTCTAGAAAATAGTATTCCTGATCTTTATGTTGAAGGGGAAATTACTAACTTTACCCGTCATACTTCAGGGCATATTTACTTCTCTCTCAAAGACGACTTTTCAACTCTCCGATGTGTCTTTTTTAGACAAAACAACTATTCTCTAGATTTTTATCCTAAAAATGGCGATAAGATTATTATTTTTGGTAATATTACTTTATATGTTAAAGGTGGAAGTTATCAATTCAATGTAAAAAAAATGTTTAGCTCTGGAAAAGGACTTCTACAAATTAAGTTTGAACAGCTCAAAGCAAAACTAGATGCTGAAGGATTATTCTCTAATATCTATAAGAAAGCAATCCCTCAATTCCCTCAAAAGATTGGAGTTATCACTTCTGCAACCGGAGCTGCCCTGCAAGATATCAAAAACGTAATCTTTAGGCGTTACCCAATCAAGTTAATCCTTTATCCAGCCTCAGTTCAAGGTGATCAAGCCATCCCTGAACTAATCCAGGCTGTGAATTATTTTACTCATAATCCCTGTGTTGATATTTTGATTATCTCACGTGGTGGTGGATCACAAGAAGACCTCTTTTGCTTCAATGATGAAAACCTGGTTCGAGCTATTTTTGCCTGCCCTCTTCCTGTCATAAGTGGAGTTGGCCATGAAATTGATTTTACTCTTACCGATTTTGTCTCTGATCTAAGAGCTCCAACCCCTTCAGCTGCTGCAGAATTAGCTGTTCCGGATAGAAGTCAACTTCAGCAATCTCTTAATAGAATTAAAACTGAATTAAGACTTGAACTCCAAACTGCCCTTCATCTTGAAAAAAATAAAGTGAATAACCTAAAACAATCTCTAAATGATCTCAAGATTGAATCTACTCTTAACCAAAAAAGATTGGAACTGCTTGAACTAGAAAAAAGATTCTCAGCAATAGGGAATATTACCGACTTCCTTCATCAAAAACTTAATACATTGGCAGACAAACTTAAGTATAGTTTCCTTTCCAAAACAGCTTTGAAAGTCACAAGTGAAAAGAATAGACTTAGTAGCTATAATACAATAATGAATAACTACCTCTTTAATTCATTGAATAATGAAAAGCATAAACTTGCTATGCTGGAAAGTAAAGTGGAAGCGCATTCTCCCATGGCTATCTTGAAACAAGGTTTTGCCTATGTCTCACAAGACCACAAAATTATTAAGCGAGCAGAAAAAATAAAAATAGGAAGTACTGTTCAAATTAGATTCTATGATGGGCAAGTTAAGGCAGATATTAGGGATAAAAACTAATCTATTTCATCTGATTTCCATTAAACCCAATACTACTCTATTAACTTAATAAAGGTTTTTACTAAAAAATACTCTTCGAAAACAAACGGATTCTAAACAAAAACTAAACATAAAAATAATTATTAAAAAAAATATACTTTTATATTGATATCTC
>JAEKNW010000139.1 GCA_016838885.1 Candidatus Cloacimonadota bacterium | reverse complement strand
TTCGGACGCATATAATATATATATTCGGGAGAATTATGGAAGTTACTTTTGCAAAAGAATATAGTGCTATTCTCAAAGATCTACTGCATTATTTGGGTTGAACCCGAATGATTCCGGTTAATGTCTAAAGTGTCTAGTATAGGTCATGACCATAGCAATATCATGTTCATTACAAGCTTGAATAACTTCTGGGTCTCCTTTAGAGCCACCAGGTTGAATAATAGCTTTTACTCCATATTGAACTAAGTGATCAATTGAATCTCTGAAGGGGAAAAAGCCGTCAGAAGCACAAATAGAGTTTTGAAGAGGTAATGAAAATTTTCTAGCCTTACTAATAGCAATTTCAGTTGAATCAATTCGACTTGTTTGTCCTATGCCAAGTCCGATTGTACGATCATGAGTAGTGAAGGCTACTGCATTAGATTTTAAGGAAGAGACTGAGTTCCAACCAAATTTTAAAGCCTGCCATTCTTGTTCAGTAGGTTTCCTATTAGTAACAACCTGCCATTGGGTCTGATTATCTTGATCGATATCATTATCTTGGGCAAGGAATCCATCCATACAAGAGATGATAGATTTTTTATCTTTAAGTTTAATTATCTCTTGTTGATCATAAGTGAGCAATCTACGATCTTTCTTTTTCTGGAGAAATTCTAACACTCCATCTTCATATTGGGGTGCGATAATTATTTCGGTAAAAACTTTGTTTATTGATTTGGCACATTCAAGATCAAGAGTTTTATTAACTATAACTATTCCGCCAAAAGGAGAAAGAGTATCAGTTAAGAAAGCTTTTTGATAGGCGTCAGAGAGTGAATCTCCGCTAGCAATCCCGCAAGGATTAGTGTGTTTAAAGATAGCGACTGTTGGAGAATCTTTAAATTTAATAATAGTTTTTAGGGCTGCATCAATGTCTAACAAGTTATTGTAGGATAATTGTTTTCCATGGAGTAGTTTAATGAAGCTTTCTTCTTGATAGAAGTTAGCCGATTGGTGGGGGTTTTCACCATAACGGAGATGATTTTGGAGAGGAGCAGATACACTTAAGTGGGAATCATCCTTCGTGAGTTTCATAAAATAATTTGCAATTGCTGAGTCATAATCAGCAGTTAGGGTAAAAGCTTTTTTTGCTAGATATTGTCTAAATTTTAGGGCATCTTCCCCACTCTTCAAGACCTCAATAGTTTTATCATAATCTTCTGAATCTGTAACAACATATACTGATTTATAGTTTTTGGCTGCAGATCTGATAAGGGTTGGTCCCCCAATATCAATATTTTCTATTAAATCTTCGTGGCTTGCATTGGGATTTAACAAAGTCTTTTTAAAAGGATAAAGGTTAACACATACGATGTCTATAAGGCCGATATTAAGATTTTCTGCTTGGTTAAGATGGTCAGGAATTTCTCGGTTTGCTAAGATACCACCATGAATATAGGGGTTCAAAGTTTTTACTCTTCCGTCCATTATCTCCGGAAAATTAGTTATCGAGGAGACAAGAGTTACTTTTGTTCCATTTTTTTCAAGATAGTTAGCTGTCCCACCGCTAGAAATAATTTCATATCCTAATTCTTGTAATTTATGAGCAAAGAGTAGAACATTGGATTTGTCAGAAAGGCTAATTAGAGCTCTTTTTTTCATCATTTTCTCCATCTATTTTTTCTTTATTTACTACTGTTTTTAATACATCTAAAATTGCATTAAATTGAGATTTATCTAGATCAGATTTTACTTCAGAATACTCTTTAGAGTTAATTAATAGTCTAATATCTAACTGAAGATTTCGGTATTTCTTTTTAGCTGAAAATTTGACTGCTTTTCCTGATACCGACTCTCTAAACAAGGAAATGATTAGCATTCCACAAAGTATAAGAAACCAGTTTAGATAGAGCCATAAAACAGTAATCGGGATTGCTGTTAAAACTCCAAAATCTTGATTAAATCTTATGGAGTGATTAATATAAACATCGAATCCAATTTTGGCTAGATACCAGATTAGAACGGTGATTAATGTTCCTTTCATTAAGTTAACTCGGCTTATTCTAATACTTGGCATAAAAAGGTAAAGAATGTTTAACAAAACAAACTGGAGAATTATGGGAACAAAATATGATAAGAGCTTGGCAATAGCTGAGATAACCGGAATATTATGAATAATTGAAGTAGATACTAGGGTGAATATTAAAATCATGATAATAAAACCAAAGAAAATTGACCCGATAAATTTTGTAATTTTGGTTAAAATATCGTTTTTATGGGAATGATGAATACGGAGAATCCGATCAAAGGTTTTATTTAAAATATTGAACATAGAAAAAGAACTAATCCCAACAAAAATGAAAGAGAAAATGTTCAATCTAATTTTCTTATCGAGGGCTAATTCTATCATTTCTTGGACTTTACTTGCAGTTTCAGGGATGAAATTATTCAATAATCTGGTTATATATACACTTTTATCAACATCTAAAATATTAGGGAGAATAAGTAAAGAAAAGGAAAGCATGGGAATAATGGCGACTATGGAGATAAAGGTTAAATTAGCAGCATCTTTGAGAAGCCCGTCATCAATGATGCGTGTTAATAACATCTTTATTAGTTCATATTTTCTTAGCAGTATTTTTTTTGCATTCATTATTACTCCGTTCTTAATGCTGTAACAGGATTCAGAGAACAAGCCTTCCAAGAAGGGATGATCCCAAAAACTAGTCCTACTCCAGAGGACATCAAGAGTGCAATGATTATTAGTTGGCTTGTTACATCAATACTAACATTGACATATTGGGCCACCATGGAGGATAAGCCAATTCCTACGAAAACACCTATGATACCTCCTAAGGTTGTAATTATCACTGTTTGAATTAGAAATTGCATAAATATATCAAATTTTGAACCACCAATAGACATTCTAACCCCGATTTCACGTGTTCTCTCTTTTATCGTTGCTAACATAATATTCATAATAACTATTCCGCCCACTATCAAGGAAATTGCCGAGATGAAGTAGAAGATAATATTAAATTTTGAAGAGTTCTTGAGAATTTCTTCACGTCTCTCAAGGTTCGAACTAGTCCTATAAACAGGCTTATTGTTAAATTGGGCATTTAAGGTTTTTTCTACTTTTGCTTGAACAGATTCAGTCAGCGATTCATCTTGAGTCAAAATAGTGAAGTTACCGATACTATTACGATTTGGATTCATTTTTAAGGATGTATCAATAGGTATCACTATCATATCATTCTTCCATTCCAGCCAATTCCCCTGGCCTAAATCAGATTGTCCCAAAAATTCTCTATATTCTAAGATTCCAACAACAGTAACAAAATTATCACCCACTTGAATTCTTTTACCAAGAGGATTAATACTGCCAAAAAGATTCTTGCGAGCATTAGTCCCAATTAAAGCTACTTGATTACTTTTCTTATAATCATATTCAGAAAACATCCTTCCTTCTTGGACACTCCAATCCTCAACTTTAAAGAAGTCCGAATCGACAGCTCGATACCAAGGAGCGACATCATTCTTTCCGTACTTAATAGTAGAATTCCAGACAGTTAAATTCAAGTCTATACTCTCAATTCCTTGAATTGGTCTTAAGAGCTTTTTTAGTTCAAGATATTCAAATTCTTTTTTTCTATTCACGACTTGATTATATTCCCAGTTAATATAAATATCAATTTTTTTTAAGCCACCAGTTTCTTCAATCCATTGGGTAGTTTGTTTAATAGAACCTTGCACAATACTCATAACAATGATAATAGATGCCGTTCCCAGAATAATACCCATCACAGTAACGATAGTACGTATTTTCTTTGCCCAAAAATCTTGTAAGCTCTGATTAACAACTTCTCTAAAGGATATCGCCATTATGTATCTTCCCATCTACAATCGTGATGATTCTATCTGCCTTTTCAGCAATTGATTTATCGTGAGTAACAACTATGACCGTGTTACCTTTTTTATGAAGGTCTGAAAATATGGTCATTATGTCTGATCCTGAAGTAGAATCGAGATTCCCGGTAGGTTCATCTGCAAGAATAATAGAAGGATTATTAACGATAGCCCTGGCAATAGCAACACGTTGTCTTTGTCCTCCTGATAATTCAGATGGTTTATGCTTAAGCCTATCCCCCAAGCCTACAGAAGTTAAGACTTCGATAGCTCTTTTCTTTCTTTGCTTACCCATCATTCCACCATATAAGAGAGGAAGTTCTACATTCTTTTGAATATTGATATGAGGTAAGAGATTAAATGTCTGAAAAACAAAACCAATTTTTGTGTTCCTGATTTTAGCTAATTTACCTTTGCTAAGCTTTTCAACATTTATTCCATCAAGCATATAAGACCCTTTAGTTGGAGAATCTAAGCAACCAAGAATATGCATAAGAGTAGATTTACCAGAACCGGAAGGCCCTATAATAGCTACAAATTCTCCTTGTTTGATGTTTATCTCTACTCCCTGCAGAGCATTAACTTGCACCTTTCCCATATTATATGTTTTTATCAGGTTATCTGTTTTTATAATTTCCATAATACCTACATTTATTCATTTTGATTTATCATTAAGATTTGTCTAACTTGTGCTGCAAAGCTACTGTTAGGATATTGAGTTAGAAAGTTTCTTGCCATATTTTTAGCCATTTCAGAGTTTTCATCTTCAAGAAAGACAAGTTGCATCTTGGCAAAATCATGGCAGAATTGGTCCTCGAAGTTTTTACTCAAAAGATTTCCAGCTCTTTCTTTATTATTACTATTTATATTAATTAAGGCATTTTTGATAATAAAATATTCATTCTTAGTAGATTGATATAATTCACTATAAAGAGAATCTGCTTCTTCAATTAAATAAAGTTTTTCGAATCGATATGCGTCAAGAAAAAGTTTTTTATTATTCTGATCAAGCACTTTCAAGATGTATTTTAGTTCTAACATATCCAGGGTGTAATTGGATTCTGGAGAAAAAATTATCAGTTCTGTTGCCAGTGAATCAGCTTTTGTTCCATTTTGCAAAAGCTCATATAAATAATAGTTAAAATAGAAATTATCATCATATCCGAAACTTGCTAAATTATCTAATATTTCTTTAGCTTGAGAAAAGTCTTTTTGGAGTATTTTATAGAAGCTCAATTTAGCTTTAACAATTTTTTTTTGATTGTTATTCATAGCATATTCTTCAGCTTTATCTAAAAAAAACTCATATTGATTTGACAGATTTTTATTACGATTGATGATTTCTGACTTTAACAAGTAAGTATCAAACATAATATTTCTTTTATATCTCTGATCATCTTTATCCAAGATTATAGTTATCAAGGAATCTACCTTTGAATATTCACCAGATTCAAAAAGCATATTGGCAAAATTTAGAGTGTAGCGATAATAAAAAGCTCTATCTTCAACCTTCTTTAAGGTTAATTCATAGAGAAGTTTACTTATATTGTATTTCTTTTCACGTTTGAACTGTTCAGCTTTTGTATAGATATCTTTAGCCTGGTAATTGTCTAAGATACTCAGAGCAATATGACTTTTATCTGTATTCAATAATGCATCAACATAAACATCCATAATAGTCTTATTCTCTTTGGTAATTTCAATCTTGCTACTATCATCACCAAAATGATTAATTAGGACAGAAATTGAAGTTGGTGATTGAAGAATTATATTTCTAATTCTAGAATTGATCAAATTAGCATTTCCGACCGAATCTTCCAGGGACAGGAGATAATATCTCAGGGCATTCTCAAAATCCCTATTAAAGTAGTAGGAGTCAGCTAAATCAAAGGTAAACTCTTTAGGATAGGGCTCAATTGCTTCAAGATAGATGTCAATAGCTTCAGAATAAGCTCTATATTTTTTAAAAATCATCCCTATGTTACGATAGCCATCAAGAGATTTATTTGTGCTCAAATATCTTGAAGCTTTAGTAAGTGCTAATTCATTTTTCTTGTCTATTAGAAGAAAAGATATTTCATAGTTTATATTCTCAGATTTAGTTAAGATTTTGCTATATTGAGAGAGAATATTATTTCCCTGAGTGCTCTTATTGGTATTCAAATAATATTCAAGTATAGCTCTTACAACTTCTATATCTTGAGGAAACTTTGAAATAGCCTCCAGATACAGTTCTTCTGCTAAATCTAATTTTCTAACTTTCATGAAATCAGAAGCATTTTTCAAAAGAATCTTTTTCTCATCATATTGAGCAAAGAGGCTTGATGTCAGTGATAATAAGATAATGAATAGAAGTATTTTATGTTTCATTTTAATCCCTATTAAGTCTTTTTAGGTACTCTAAGATAATTTTCTGATACTCTTTAGAGTAATTTAGATATTCTTCTTCAAGTAGCGCGTTGTTTTCTAATTCTTTAAATCTCATTTCCAGGTCTTCAGGAGTATCCCAAAGTTTATCATCAGCTTCTTGGCCTTTTCTTTTCTGACTTTGATCTTTCTTATTTATAGATTTAGTAGCCTCTAACATTCGTGATAAAATATTTTCTTGTTGTTTCAATAATTCTTGATCCATTTTGTTAAAACGAAGCTTATTTGACACACTCTCTAATTCTTCCACAAGTCTGTTGAGACCGGAAGCTTGCTTCTGAGCTTGAGGATTAGTTTGAATCATTCTTTTAATATTTTCAGCTAGTCTATTTTCATCAGCAGACATCTGTCTCATCTGCCCTCTCATTTCATTAGATATTTGAGGTTTCCCTTGGCCTAATTGTTGCATCATCTGCTGGGCAAGCATATTCATAGCCATCTGTTGCTGTCCCATCTCTTGCATTTGTTGCATGAAATCTTGCATTCCTCCTGAACCACCTGATTGCTGATTTCCATCATCTAACAATAAGGAAAATATCATTGAGTTTAATCCTGATTGAATCTCGGTCATTAAACCCTTAGCAGCATAGACTTTCTTATCACTAACATCAATAAAGAATTTGTTATAACCACTCATAGTGTTTGATAAATCAAGCATGAATTTAGGATTCAAAGAGAGCAGAACTTCCGGAATAGAGAAGAACTTTCTTAATGAATTATCTAACATCTCATGTTGAGTTATCATTTTTTCAAAGATTAAGAATGGATCAGACCCCATAAAGGTAAAAAGCTCTTTATGTTGCTGGGAGTAATAAAGTATCTCTTTAATTAACTTATCTTTAGCCTCTTCTGCTTCCTTACTCTTGATACTATTCATCATGCTTTGCATGTTAAGCATCGATTCAGACATTTGGCTCATCTTGTCTAGCATTTGTTCCTGTGAACTCTTAGTATCACTGCTCTGATTATTTTGCATTTGCTGAGAGATATTCTCCATTTGTTGAGCCATCTGTTCTAAACCAACTTCACTTTCCATTTTATTCATTTCATCTTTCACAGGTTTATCTGAGGGAGAGTTCAACATATCCTTGAGTTTCTCCATCTCATCTTGAATTGCTTGTAATTTATCTTTAATTTCTTCTTGTTTTTTAGCTAGTTCCTGGCCTTGATTACTATCATCACTTTTCTCCAACAAATCCTCTTGCATCTCCTTCATCTCTTCAGTAAGACCTAACAGTTTTTCAAGACTCTGATTCTTTTTTAACTGTTCTAGCATTTTTAAGGTTTGTTCTAATTTTTCATTAAAATCTTCCATGGAGAATTTCATTTCTTCTAAAGCTTTTTTAAAGTCATCTGTGGAAAGTTCAGACATTTTGTCTTTCATCTTCTGCATTAATTCTTGCATTTCTGAAGAATTAATCTCTTCCATCAATTCTTTAATCCTCTCCATTTTTTGCAGAGTTTCCTGAGTTAATGCCTCATTTTGTGTTGCTTCCTGAATCATCTCTTGCATCTTCTCAATAGATTTTTCAACATTTTGAGATAGTTCTTCCTGTTGAGAGACCATATTTTTAATCTCTTCTTTATCTTTCCATTCTAACTCATCTTTTTTTAGTAATTCACGTCTTTTCTTCTCAAACTCTTCTTGTAAGACTTCAGATTCTTTTAAGGTATTAGACATTAGATCATTCTGCTGTTTTTCTGTTTCTTCAATCTCTTGGAAAATCTCTTGAAGAGTTGGTAATCTTAGTGTTACTCTTTCACTCTCAACAAGGTGTTTTTTTCCTAAATTATCTTCAACAGATGCCCAAAAGGTAACTTCATCACCTGGATACATCTTGTATTTAGACAGGTTTAATTGCATAGAGTGATTATAAATCTTGTTATTGATTGTAGCGAAAAGAAGAGAATCCACAGTAATAGTTGAGTTTATTTCATAAAACAATCTAAGGTTCTGTAAACCATAGTCATCACTGAGTTTGATTGTTAAGGGAATGATTTGGTTTTTACTAATTTTACCATTGGGTGGATAATCGCTTAAGTTAATTTCAGGTTTTAAATCTGGGATAACACTTATGTTTTTGGTTGGTGAAGAATATTCATCACTAAAAGTATTTATTACCTTTAAGTGATAATTAGCAGTACTTTTAAGCTGAAAGGAGAAAAGAGTCATTTTAGAACCAACACTTTCACCTTTTAGGGAATTACCATCAGAATAAATCATCCAAGCATCTTTAATATTAGTGTTAGTATCCACAATAAGCTTAATCTTGGTCCCTTCAATTGCACTAATATTACCTAACAAGAGAGTATCTTCTTCAGTTTCAAGTCTTGTATATGGTGGGTATTCATAAATAACTTTTATTTGATTAATTGCTATCCTATCATATACAGAAATTCGGCATATTCTAGTTTTACTCTTCTCATTGGAAAGATAATACTCAAATGAATAATCTAGTTTTTCAAAAGTGTAAGATTCTGAGGTTAGAGGGATATTTCTCCACTTTTCATCTCTTTTAACACTTAGCTGATATTTAAAATCTGGATTAAAATTTAGTACTTCAATTGTTAAATCCTGATTGCTCACCAAAGTTGTATCTCCAGGAATGAAGTCTATAGAATAATCAATTTCTTCTTGAGGCATTGAGTTTAAATAAAATGCTTGCCAAGTAGCTTTAAAATTTGGAGCAAAAATTGAAAATAATAAGATATGTCCAAGCAGTAAGAAACTATAGAAGAGTCTTGTTTTTGCTGGTAGAAGGCTAGGATAAACTAAGTTAGTTCTATCAACTTTATCGTTACTTCCTTCAATGATTTTTCTAATAAAAGGGTTAGTATCAGAATTTGGACTATCAAGTAATTCTAATGATGATAAATAAGTGTCATTTATATCATTATTTATCTTATCAAGTAATCTGGCTGCTTGATAACTATTCAAAAATCTATTTTTAGCAACAAAGATAATATACATTAGTAATAAAGCACCTGTAACTCTAAGAGTTAAACCTGTATAGAACAACTCTAACTTACGACCTTCTACCAGATTATAAGCTACATTAAAAACCTGAAATAGGGTAATTAATAGGAGAATGATTTCTATTCCTAATCTTCCACTAATAATCAAATTATACTTTGTTTTATATTCTTCTATTTTTTCTTTAAATTTATGCATTAATACCCTTTAATTTTCTTTTTTATTATTGTCAATAATAGCAAAATTATGTCAAGTCCTAACTAAAATAAAAATCTTATCACAGATTATTACTGTAAAATAACAAGAACATTGTGCCTAATAATATTAATAAGACAGACCCAATAATGGTCATAATTCTTGAGATATTCTTAATATTATCTTTATTCCCAATAACTCTTGTTGTTAAGGATTTATAATATAAGGTAATCCCGTTTAAAACAATCAAAGTTGTAGCCATACCTATTGACATAGCTAAAATCATAAATAAACCTAAGGTATAAGTCCCCATCCTCATAGCAAACACTGATATTATTATAGAACCTGGGCAAGGGACAAATCCGATCATTAAAGCGGTTAAATATAAATTGTTAAATTTATGGTGAACATGCTCATCAGATTTATTAAGAAGTGCCTTTACAAGAATAAAAACCCCTAATCCGATTATTATCACAAAAGATGCTTTTTGGGCAATCATAGAGAATTTCGTAGAATCCTGTAAAATTTTCATACTTAGCAGTCTTAGCACTACGACTAAAGTTAGTCCTGAAAGAGAATGAAGAAAGGCAAAAAACACACTCGATCCTACTACTGTTCTGAATTTGACTTCAGAACCGATAACTTGAGATACCAAAAATACCTTGCCATGGCCGGGTCCTAAAGAATGAACTACCCCATAAAGAAAGGCTAAGAAGAGAGATAAAAAAATTACCTTTGAATTTCTATTGCTTTTAAATTCTCTCAAGTTTTGGGAAATCAATTCTCTTAAATTTCTTTGATACTCTGTATTTTTTTCAACAAAAGATTGCTTCAATGGTTTTTCAACTTCAATATTCTCCCGAGAGCTAATACCTTTTGGACCTTCCTCAGCCTTTTCTTTATGTTGGAATTGACCACTTAAGGAGATGCTTATCATCATCAATATTAAAATCAAGAATTTATTCATAGACTATTCCTTGGATAGAGTTAATTTAACTTCAACAGGATTCAATTGACCAAAGTAGTAAGATTTCGATTTGTTTTCGTAGACATCAATCTGATGAGAAACATCTTCAGGTTTTAATACTTTTAGACCAGAACTAGAATTAACATAAAACTTTGTATAGAAATCACGATCAAATACATTTATTTTAATTTCATTCCCTTTATCATTAATGACGAATGGGACTGTCATACTAAACTGGTAGTAGACGTAGATATCATAAGTCCCTACCGAAAAGTCAGTAATTTCTTGCAATACTATATTCTCATCATCAATTACTAAATCTGTGTAAAAATGCTCCTCTTTCAAGCCCGGGATTACTGTTTTCTTCAGCTCGATTAATTCACTTGAACAAATCTCTTCATCATAATTACTATCAAAATCTTCTAAAATTATCATACTAGTCAAATCATCAAACATCCACCGTTGAGTAATTACTAATAAATTACTTTGGGTAACATCAAAATCAATATCTACCCCAGCAAATAGATGTGGGTGAGCAAATAAAAGTATGTTTGTACCCATTATTAACATTATCATTATTCTAATTTTAAACTTATTCATAGAACCTCTTAATTTTAAAATATTTAACTGCTATTTTAGGTCAAGAATTACTTTTACGAGGTTCATTCCAATATTAGAGTAGTAAGCAAATTGGAGGACCCAAGAAAAAATATTATTTTATATTGTAACCAGCATTATAAGAAAAGTTGTCAGAATTTAACTTTGCTCTTTATCTGAAAGCAGACCAAATTCCACATTTATTTAAGTGCCTTAAATAGGCATTACAAAAGGGTTTGCCTAGTGATGCCTTTAAGTATCTCGATGAATCATCGGGATTTCATCGAGATACTTAAAGGAAT
>JAEKNW010000138.1 GCA_016838885.1 Candidatus Cloacimonadota bacterium | reverse complement strand
AAGGCATATAATATATATATTCCTGAAAATTATGTAGCTTACTTTTGCAAAAGAAGATAGTGCTATTCGCAAAGGTCTACTGCATTATTTGGGTTTAATACCATCCTGATCTAAAATATTTTCTTTTTTCAAGAGCATTAAGTACGCTCGTACAAGAATCCCAATCAATATTTGATACTTTTTGATTGTATCTTATTTCAAAAGGATTCTTATCGGGAACATTATCAATTATCTTCTTTGCCTCATCAATTTCACCTTGTGCTATTTGAATCCACACATCTTCGAGAACATCAGGTAACTGACCGAATATACTACTTATATTTTGTAGTCTTTGAGAAAGAAGCTCATGTACTCGGTCTTCAACAGAATCTTTATAACGCATGTTATAGATATGAACTGTGTCATTTGCCTGACCAATTCTTTGGATACGCCCTTTCCTCTGCTCTAATCTAGTTGGATTCCAAGGCAAGTCAAGATTAATTAAAGTTCCTAGCGTTTGTAAATTAAGGCCTTCTGATGCTGAATCTGTACCAATTAATATCTTATACTTATGAGATTTAACTCCTGATTTTATAGAATCTTTTGATTCTTTTTTAAATTCAGAGTTAAAAAAGACACCAGATTTATCTCCGCCAGCATATAGAGCAATATTGTCATTTGAAAATTTGTTAGATAATTTCTCTGCAACCCAGTAAGCTGTATCATAATATTGAGAAAAGATGATAACTCCTTTCTCTTTCCAACCTTCTTCTAACAATTCAACAACTTTGTTGAACTTTGGATCAATGGCCTCATTTGAATTCAAGGCATTTACAAACTGTTGCAGTAATCTTTTCTCTTCCGGTGTTATATTTTTCAAGTCACTTTGATTAGTGTCAATGATATCATCTTCACCTTGTTGCTCATCTAAAAAAGAGTCAAATCCATCTCCCCACTCATCTAACATCTTTTGACCTGTTCTTCGTCCTGCTTCTAAAGAAGAACCTATGCGTTTTAACAATAATGTCTTTAAAAATCCAGCACTTTTAACTCTTTGTCCTAATAACTGGCAAAACTTCTCTGCATATTCATAAGCATCTTTCATATATCCTGTTAGTTCTAAAGTCTCATTCTCGTTTTCACCATGTAACTCAACAATAATTTTTTGAAGATAAGGTTCTCCGGTTGTAGGATCAGTTTCATTTTCTAAATATATTCTTTCTCGTCTAACAACATGTCTTATTAGGGGATTAAAGTTTTGAAAGAAGTTATAAGATAATAGAGCATTAACTCTGCTTATAAGTGGAGGTTTAAGTGAATCAAATAATTCATTACAAACAAATACATCTTTTCCTATATTCATGTTGGTTCTTAAGGAAGAGAAATTTGGGTGCTCTTCTGGAGGTGGAAGAGGGTTTCTCATCCATTCCCAACTATCTCTTTCATCTATCTCACTATTATTATTTCCTTTTATAAGTTCAAAACTTTCGCTAATTTTTGAATTCCTACGCCAGCAGGAAGAGGGTGAACCCAAAACAGAGTCATTTTTTTGGGAAAGGATATTTAACAAATCCCAAAGTTCTATAGGGTAAAGTTGTATAGGTGTTGCTGTTGCTAAAAGCATACTATGGGTTTTTTGAGAAAGTTGAATCAAGTAGGCATATAAGTTATTCATATTAGGTGGCTGATTTTCTTTTCCATTCCCTAAATTTCGGCGTCTCGATCTATGAGCTTCATCAACAATCACACATTCATATTCTTTATTGAGCAAGTAATTAGAAGTTTCTGAACCAGAAGTAATTATTCCCTGTGATACAATCCCAATTTTTCGAGGACACTTAACAATATCATGACTCCCTCGGTTAGGATACTTTATTTCATTTTCGTCAACCCATTGTTTCCCATCCCATACAGCTGAAGGTAAATCCAAAAGATTATTCATTTCATCTTGCCATTGCCAAACAAGTGTTTTGGGAACTATAATAAGTACAGGTTTGTTACCATACAGGGCCATTAACTGAGCACTCATTGCTAATTGAATAGTTTTACCTAAACCAACTTGATCTGCTAAAATATAGCGAGCTCCGTAACTCCTCTTGTGATCTTTAAATGCTAAATCTACAAAATATTTTTGATGCTCCCATAAGCCTAATTGCTCACGGTAAACTGGTGATTCAACAGCTATTACGGCAGGTTCACTCTTTTCGTCTTTCCATTTTGCTATATTATTGATTTCAACTCTCTCTGAAATTCTTTTAATATCCTCAATAATAAATTCACTTAAATCTTTTGCCAGATCATCATTCCATAAACTATCAAACTCCTCTTGAACCCAATCTACTGCTTCTTTAGAATTATCTTCCCAAGCTAATTCATAGTTTATTTTCCATGCTGTCTTGGACTCATTTACACTACCAAGAAAAGCTGTTTTTGTGCCGTCTTCTAAAGTGATAACACCAGCTTTACCATGAATTAAGCCAAATCTGTCATTGGGCAATACTCTAACTTGTAGTTTTCCTGATTTTAGGAACTCATAAAGTCTTTTAAATCTATTTCTTGCATTCTCAATTTCTTCAGGTTTACCCTCGCACCACTCTTTACGCATAGAGGCATTTGCTAATTTTGCCGTTCGAACATCTTCTGCTAAGAGTTCAGAATTACAAACAATTCTTATTTTGCCTGATACAGATTCAATTGCTTCACCGGCAACTTCAAAGATAGAACTTCTAAAAAATCCTGCTATCCTATCATAAGACTGTGAATTGTTAAGTCTTGTTTTCAATAGAGAATCAGAAATCTTTTCTCGTCTTGAGGAAAAACGCTTTATCATTTTTACTTCCTAGTTTTTTTTAATATCTGTATCAAACAGAACTTCCCAATATCCTTTCCTGTCAGAACCTATACGTTTGATTTGCTTTTGCTGCTGAAGTTTATTGATATTGCGTTCAATAGTTCGTGTAGATACCCCGATTAAATCAGACATCTCTCCAATAGTAAGATTGGCATTATTTTGAATTAAACTGACTATTTTCTCCGACGTTTTTCTAGAGTACTCCGACACTTTCTCAGTTTTCTCCGACACTTTCCCAGTTTTCTCCGACGTTCTTGCCTTTTCACCGACAAAATCTTTTTTTATGAACTGAATTTGTGTTGCATTAGAAGGTTCAAGAATCTTAAGCTCTAATTCTGGATAGTTTCTCATTTGTTCTAGTATTTTTTTAAATCCAGAGCCCCATTTTTCAATGAGATTACAAGTTTTAAATATGGGAGCTAAGATTTTGTTTCTGATTTCCGACGGGTTGTTACTCATATCGTTGAGATCAAAAGATGGCATTAGCGTCCCTGGACTTGTGATTTCTAACATATCGTCAAAGATGGCAATTTTTATATCGCTTCCAAGAATAGAATAATCCCGATGAATAATAGCATTAATTACAGCCTCTCTAATTGCTTCGATAGGGTATTCCCACTTATCATTGCGATAAATATCACCTATTGTAGAACGTTTCGCAATATTTCTTTTAATGAACTTTATTGCTTCTTCGGCTTGTAAAATAATGGAGGCATCACATGATGATTGATCTATCTAATCTTTCCGACACCTGAGTTATTGCAAATCAACTACTATTTTGCACATCATACAGTCTCAAGTATCTTTTTAGGCTCAAGTTCAAGTCTGGTGGAAATAATATAGGAAAATGAGAATATTACATTATTATAGTGATTCATCATATATCCCTAAAAGGGATTAAATAGTTTAGCCCAGGGTAAGATGCTGGAAGTATCGCAACCCTGGGTAATGTGGCTACCACAGAGATATTACCCTGTAAGGGTTTAACCCAAATAATGCAGTAGATCTTTGAGAATAGCACTATATTCTTTTGCAAAAGCAACTTCCATAATTCTTCCGAATATATATATTATATGCGTCCGAATTCTGTAAGTTATTTTGCTAAAATAATCTGCACTCTTCTCTAAAGCTCTACTGCACCATTCGGGTTAAAGATATCTTGAAGCAAGATAATCAATATAATTCTTATGATTACCATAGTGCTTTTGGTAGAGTTTAATAATTAACTCTTGATAGGTTATAGATATGAAATTAATCTTATCAGCAATAGCAACTTTCTTAAACTTTTCAATCTCTTCTCTATGTTTTGCTCCATCCTCTCCTAAAACATCATACCAAAGATAGAGAAGCTTAAAAGCACTTTTACTTTTATACTTAGTATTCAATCCAAGAATATGTTTAACTAGCTGAGCTCTATGTAGGTATTTGTTTTCTTGATCATTTAGAGAAATCTGTGTTGCTAATTCTTGTAGGTTAGGTAGATCTTTCCAGATATCAGCATCTAGGTATTGTTTAGCGATACCACTCTGCTCTTTGTTTCTATACGCTTCGGTATATTTACACTCAATAGCGAAAGCTTTAATTTTCTCATCTTTTTTATTTTTAATCACAACATCGATATTAGGCGAATTTCCAGTGATTCCAGATATTATAAACTTTTCTTCAAAGTGAATAGACTCTGAAATTTGCGTAGTCTCTTTACAAAAACCACAAGCTGATGCAATTATTGAGATTTCTTTATCCATCCAATACTGAAATATATTTACTCCAATAGCTGAAGAAGAGTGTAACGCAGTCATTTTTGATTTATGCATCCCCGACGACTTTAGCTCTCCACCATCTCCAGCATCAATCATCTTCCTTACTTCATTGGTGAGAGGTAGATAGAGATTATCTTCTAGCTTTTTACAATAGTTCTTTTCCCCTCTGATTGTTTCACTTCCAACTAATGGAATGTTGTGTCTCTTAGCCCATAACTGGAGTTTGTTGGTTATTAATTCCATGCTTTTCATAAATCCTCCTGTGCTGTTAATTTTGATTATTTGTAGACATATTTTGTATCTTTAATAATTTTAAAAAAATATCTTAGTTCTATTTTTATCCATTGTGGTGCTTATGATTAAACCCAAATAATGCAGTAGAATTTAGGGAAAAAGGTTTAAGTAGAGCAAACTCATCCTCGAATATGCGTAACATCTCTTTGGCAAAACCCTCTACTGCGGTTTTGTTAAGATTTGTTGCTGTCTCCATTCTAATAAAAGTCTCTGGTTTGTTCAAGAAATCCCAGAGCTTTTTGCCAAGCTCAGTTTCAGCACAGTTTACAAACATTTGAGGTTCATAAATCATAATTTTCCTTTATTTATTTTTATATTTAAAAGTTGCATTTGATGATCATTTTGTCGAACAAATTCTGGTTTATTATTTTTACTCACCCCACGTCTCATTACACTCCCTATTTTATAATAAAGTTTCATAAATAGAAAAATCTAATGTAAAAAACTTTATTCCTAAGGCAAGTGATAGAGCTTTTAATTTAGGCCTATTACCAATTTCCATATCTTCTAATTCATCATAAGGATTACAGTTAGGTACTACCAAAACAGCTGGTAAGATAATAATATCATCAGAATTCATGTTTCCTAATTTACTAAAGAAATCATTTTTTAGTTTTATTTTATCAATAAGTTTGTAATAAGTGTAACTTTCAAGAATTGATCTTAACAATGTTTCTTTATTACCTTTATATTTGAGTTCAATTAAAAACATTGTGTTATGCTCTTTATTATACGAAATTAAATCTATTTTTCCTAATCCTTTATCAGCTAAAGTGTCTTTTAGTGGTACTTGGTAATCTATGATAGTTCCTAATTCATCTAATGTTAAACCCGTAATACGTTTGGCAAAATTTTCTTCTTCACGATTACTATTACATATATCCAATTTTATATCACAGTGATTTTCTCTGTAATAAGAATTTGTTCTGGTTACACTATTAATCGAATCAAATGTTTTTAATTCTCTGAAAGTTCTGATGCTAAGATTTCAGTGTAATATTCCTTCGAATCGCTTGTTTTACCTTTCCTATTTATGAAGCCTTCTGTATAAAGTGTTTCAATGCTACTTAGTTTACTTATTAAAATAGCTTGAGTATCGTCTTGAGTATAGCTTTTCATATACCTGTCCTTTGTGTTATATAGTTAAGTGTTCAATATCTTCACCTTCATAATCTGTAATAATACTGTCTCATGCTTTTTGAAAGTAATTTTTTTCTGATTAGGTAGGTTGAATTTTCCATCCAATAGTTAACATGCCTTTGTGATCATAAATGCTATTTAGCTTTTTGTGAAAATCTTCATTTCTCTATGAATTCTGTTAATTCTCCAATATTCTTCCTCATCTGCTCGATTGGCTTCAATGTCTGAATCATAAGGATACATAAAATTACTCATAACTCTTCTCCTATTTTATTATAAATATTATCCTATCTTTATATCTTTCTCTTCTTGTTAGATTCTTCTGGATAATAATCGATAATTTATCTAGTTTTTAGTTTCTCGTTATTTGATGAAAGAACAGCAGACCACCTTAAGTTATCTTCTTTACTAGCTGTCATCTTCATCCCCTTTGGAATATCTTGTTCCTTTAGAAAATAGATTAGATGTGATCACCCTAACATTTTTCATATATACGTGATAACCATGTCTAGCCATAACTTGTTTTGTCATGTGACCAATCATTTGTTTTATACGTAGATAATCAGAAGCTTCGAGACTCGCAAAATCATCCTTGAATCTGATTAACAACTCTTTTGCTATACCCTCAACTGCAGGTCTGTAAAGACGGGTTGCTGTCTCCATTCTAATAAATGTATCTTGCTCATTCAAAAACTCCCAGAGCTTAGTACCAAAATCAGTTTCAGCAAGCTGAGCAAATTTCCAAGCATCATACTTCATATCTTCTCCTTCTAATCAATACAGTGTCAAAATGCACACTCTAATATATTTTGTCAAATTCTTTTTTACATAAACTTAAAATACTCGGTTTATCAACAGCCACGCCCCTCCGGGGCTTAGATTTGTGGGGGTTTCTTACACAGGGTCTTCGAGCCCTGCCTATTATATCTGCATCCCTTCGGGATTTAAGAGGCCTTATTAAAATATCAATGATATTGTCCTGCATTCAACCAATAAGTCAATTCCAAAAGTATAGGGTATTAAATGAAAAGTGTGCACTAATTTAGCCTTTTCAGAAATTAAGGTATTGAATATCGATTATTTAATTTGAACAGTCTCCTCGGTTTATCAACAGCCACGCCCCTCCGGGGCTTAGATTTGTGGGGGGGATTCTTACACAGGGTCTGCGAACCCTGCCTATTGTATCTGCATCCTTCCAGGATTTAATAGGCATTATTCCAATATCTGAGATTTAGACATGAATGCAAGCTATAAGTAAATTTTATAATAGTATTCAGAATTTTTTTGCTAACTCATAGTAAAATAATGGGATATATATTTACTTTATATCTGGCAAACTACTAGAATAGTTTTTAAAAGTTTGCAATACATCAAATTTACAAAAGGTTTGTTTAGACTAACTTAATAATTATTGACAAATTAATGTACTTCAGCCATTTGTAAGAAAAAAATCAATGGAGTATAGATGAATTATCAGAAAAGAATTTTAATTATTTTGTTACTTTTATTAGTTACAGTATCATTGTTAGTGTCAATAGAAGTTAAACAGCACTGTGGAAAGCACTTTCCCAAGTCAGAACAAACCCAAACAACTGAAACAATTTCAGGAATTCTTCAAATTACAGATAATCAACTTCAATTAGTTCAAGATTCAACTCTAACTATTCATAATTTAATTATTCCTGAAAACATGGAAAAAGATATGGATAAGATTGAAATTGGCAAAAAGTATAATTTCTTTGGTAAAAGTAGTAAAAGTGGATTTGTAGTAGAGAAATATAGTCTATGCCAAGAAACAAAAAATTGTGGTAGTCATGAAGTAAATTCAGAAAAGTGCATCGGTTGCAGACTATGCCTTACTCAATGTCCGGAGGGAGCTATCTCTATGGTAAATGGTAAGGCTGTTATTGACCAAGAGAAATGTATTGATTGTGGCATCTGTATCAGTGGAAATGGCCGTTTTAAGGGCTGTCCTGTTAAGGCTATTGAAAAGAAATAAGGAAGGCAATAGTGAAAAAGAGTATAATATTTATAGTTATTTTAACAAGCATAGTTTTTGCTTTGTTTGCAGTTTATCAGATTAATCCAATAAGATGTAACAATTGTGGTAGATGCTCAAATGTTTGTGATGAAGATGCTATCTATTATGACACTAATCTTCATAAATATCAAATTGATCCTGAGTTATGTGAAGATTGTGGAGATTGTGCTGATGAATGTCCTCGTAATGCTATCTCTCAAGTCCCTGTAAGTAATGAATTAGGGGATATAACACCAGTTACTCTTGATGTATATGTTTTCCCTAATCCAACAGCGACAAAAGCCGTATTTAAGCTAATTTCTGAGGATAAATCAAACTCAAGAGAATTAGTGATCTACAATATAAAGGGTCAAAAAGTAAAAACTCTTAATTTCAATGAAGGCACTGATGCAGTTGGTTGGGATTTAACAGACCACTCAGGAAACAAAGTTCCATCAGGCAATTATTTATATAAATATTCATCATCAGATAGAGAAATATCAAAATTATTAACAGTTATTAAATAGGAAAATCATGAAAAAAAAGCTATTATCTATTTTAGTAATAGCAGTCATATTTGTAGGGTTTCTCATTGCTTCTGAAGTAATGGAGAACCCTTTTGTTCGTAAATATGATTGCGTTGGTTGTGGGGATTGCGTTGAGGTATGCCCTGTAAATGCAATAGAAGTTGTCAATGGTAAAGCAGTGATTGATAATCAAAAGTGTATTAACTGCAATATTTGTGTGGGGACATGTACTTATGACGCTATAGAGGGGACACAAGAATGAAGAATATAATGGTCTTGCTTTTGCTTTTTCTTCTTTTGTTTTCTCTTTTTGCCTGTAAGAAACCTACTGATAAAGAGTATAATGTTGATAAGAGTTCTTGCAATTCTTGTGGAGAGTGTATATCTGTTTGTCCAAAAGATGCTATTGAATATAATCTTGAAGGCAAAGCAGTGATTGATCAATCAAAATGTGTTAGCTGTGGTGAATGTATAGCTGCTTGTCCTCAAGGAGCTATTTACTAATGAAGAAACTTATTATAATATCACTTTTTATTTTTAGCTCACTTTGTTTAAATGCATATTACTGGAATCAGACCAGAATATCCTTCTATAAATCTCATGATACTGAAGTTTATGGCGGAGAAAATAATTTTATGTCTGAACTGATTATAGATAAATTAAATTTTCGATTTCAAATGAATTCATTAGTTTCCGAAGAAGGTTTTGACGATCCTAACTCATATGTTACTAATGAAATAAGAAGTTTATCAACATATCAACTTGCTGAAAATAGTAAATTTATTCTGGGATATAATCTTGATTATTATGACTACGATAAAACACAGAGCAGTTTTATTTATGATTGGATTAATCAGCCTGTTCAGCCCCTTGTTAAGAATTATCTCTACTTGATTTCTAAAAATGAATGGGATAACTTTACTTTATTAGCTGGTCTTAGAGGAAGAGCAACAGGTATTGATTATAAATTTGATATTTCTGACGCTATAAATACAGCTCAAGCAGAACATTATGATGAGTTTTATAAAGACTTGGCTTTAGCCTACAAACTTACTAATAATGTAGCAATCTATGCTACATTTGAAAACAAGACTTTTTATAGTTCCAATGCAGATTTTAATGACCCTGGAAGAGACTATGATTATACTCACTATGGGGGAGGGGTCAATTTCACATCTAAGAATTTCTTAGGAGGTAAATTCTCTGAAGATTTCCAATACTTAAGAAAAGATTCTAAACAATATGCTGATTATCAAAGACATAACTTTATTAATAAACTTAGATACAATTATATAATGACTCCTGCTTTGAGCTCTTTTGTTAGCTATATATCCAAATTCTCTTATGATGATAAGGAAAAAGAATTCTATCGTTTGGCAAATATGGTAAGAGTGCAAGCAAGATATAATCTACTAAACTATAATTATCAAGCTTTTCTTATTGCTGGAACAAGCTTGAGTCTTGAGAACTTAAATAGAATTTATTTTGCTTATGTTAATTATCCTATCAATAAATCATTTGCTATATCACTTGAAGACAGATATAGTCATAATGTCTATAACACTATAATTGCTTCTTTAGATTATCGGTTAAATTCTAATTTTATGTTTTACATAGAGAACAGCAATTCTCAGTCTTTTAGTAACATAAACATTTATGATTTTAAAAATACGCTTACAATAGGTACAAGGATGCTCTTTAGATGATTAAGACACTGATTGAAGGTTTTACCTTAGGCTTTTCAACAGGCACTATCTGCCTAGTTAGTTGCACCCCGATTTATCTTCCCTACTTGATATCAGAGAATAGAAGCTTTTCCAAGAATATCTGGAAAGTCTTAGAAATCTCACTGGGTAGATTTTTTTCATATATCGTATTTGGACTCTTAGCAGGTTGGATTGGAAGCAATATCGCTACTATCAACAGAGATCTTTTTACCGCAATAGCCTATATTCTTCTTTCATGTTTTTTGATTCTGAGTGTTGTTAGAACAAAGAAAAAGCAAAATAAATGCCATATTCCTGCAGTGGCTAAAATTACTTCAAGTGCTTTCTTACTGGGTGTTTTTACAGGAATAAATTTCTGTCCTTCTTTCCTAATTGCATTATCAAAAGCTGTCGATTTAGCAGGACCCTTATCCGGGGCTTTCCTCTTTCTCGGTTTTTTCTTTGGTACATCAATTTTTCTTATCCCATTAGCCTTCTCAGGCTTCTTGTCTTATATCAAAAATCTAAAATATATTGCTCAGTTAGCCTCAATAGCCATAGCTGTTTGGTTTCTTTTCTCAGCCGGAGTAAAACTACATGGCATCTATACAAGCTCCCAAGCTTACTATTTAGACCCATCAGCTGAACAGTATCCTATGACCCTTCTTGTTCACCAAAGTAATCAGAACTATTTCGCTGAACTAGCGGACTCTCTCTTTAATCTTAAAAAAGAGAATTTTGCTCTAACTGTTATCAAATCAGATACTTTAAATCACCAAGAAATTGCTAATCAAAAAATCATTTATTTATTTGATTCTTATCTGGTTGATTTTATTGCTCCTGAACATCTGAAGAAAATTCATTATTATGAGATTGAAGCTGGTTATCCGGTTCCTAAAATAACTAATTTCCTCAGAAACTCTGTAATGAAATTAAAAAAAGAAGATAAAATCCACTTTTCATTTACCCAAAAAATGCACTAGGCTTTTGTGAATAACACTATATTCTTTTGCAAAAGTAACTTCCATAATTCTCCCGAATATATATATTATATGCGTCCGAATTCTGTAAGTTATTTTGCTAAAAGAAT
>JAEKNW010000137.1 GCA_016838885.1 Candidatus Cloacimonadota bacterium | reverse complement strand
TCAGTGTTTTCGGTGGCTAAGTTTTCTTCTTTCTTATCCGTGTTTATCTGTGTTATCCGTGGCTAAGCTCTTCTTTCTTCTATCTTAAAACTCTGTGAAACTCCTCTTACCCTCTGTGTAACTCTGTGTTAAGGACTCTCCCTGTCTCCCCGTCTCCCCGTCTCCCCGTCTCCCCGTCTTTTCGCGGATAGCGAAAATCTTCTTCTTCGTGTAATTAGTGGATAGATTTCTTTGTAAGTAAAAAGCCCTGCAAGCAGGGCTTTATTTATAGTATCAATATCTTATTATCCGATTATGATCATCACTTCATCTTTACCGACTGAATCACCGGATGATTTAGTAATTTCAAGTACTTTTCCAGTTACCGGAGAAGGGATATTATTTTCCATTTTCATAGCTTCAAGGACTAGGACAACATCGCCTTTATTGACTTGATCGCCTACTTTCACCTTATAGGCCATAACCATTCCCGGCATTGGAGCTTTAATAGCAGTACCATTGGAAGCTACAGGTTGAGGTTGAGGTTGAGATTGAGGTTGAGGTTGAGGTTGAGGTTGAGATTGAGGTTGAGGTTGAGATTGAGGAGTAAAAGCTTCTTGTCCTATTACTATCAAGATCTCATCTTTACCTACGTTATCTCCTGATTTTTTTGGAATACTTTTTATCACTCCATCACAAGGTGAAGGGATATTATTTTCCATTTTCATAGCTTCGAGGATGAGAATTGTCTGACCTTTTTTAACATGATCTCCTACTGCTACTTTATAAGCAGAGACCATACCCGGCATTGGTGATTTAATTACCTGTTCTCCACCTGACACTGCTTGGCTTTGAGGTTGAGCTTGAGGTTGAGCTGGGGTTTGTGCCTGAACTTGAGGAGCTGAAGGTCTCACTACTTGAGGTTTAGACTGAGGTTGAGAAAAACTTCCTCCAGGAATAGCATTCATTCCACCTTGAGCATTAACTTCAACTTCGAAGTATTCGCCATCAACATAGACATCGAATTTTCTTAAGTTTTCAGGTTTATCAGGACTAGCTTTCTTAGTTGTTAATTCACCTGACAGAGCTTTTTTCACTAAGTCTTCTTCAGCTTGAACCTCTTCCATAGTTTTAGGTTTAACATCAGCAGGAGCTTCTTTTAGTCCATATTTCCACTCTAAGAATCTCTTACCTGTAACAGGGTAGAGAGCTACTATTAATTCATCATCCAGGTCTTTGGCAAGTCCTTTAACTGAAGCTTGAATTTCAGCCAATTCCGGTTCTAAGATAGCACCGGGTCTAACACTTATAGGCTCTTCCCCACGTGGGTAACCTTTAAGGGCTTTAGCTTGAACTTCAGGATTCATAGGCAAAGTTGTTTTACCATATAAACCATAGCAAAGATCTTTCACTTGTTCAGTGAATCTTTGATATCTTTCCCCTTTACCGTCAAAGAGAACATTATTCACGGTTTGAATACCGACTATTTGGCTGGTAGGAGTTACTAAAGGTACAGTACCAAGGTCTTTACGAACTTGAGGTAATTTTTCGAAAACTTCGTCTATTTTATCAAGAGCATCCATTTGTCTTAATTGATTAACTAAGTTTGAGAGCATTCCTCCCGGAGTTTGATGAATAATCACTTCAGGATCGATTACTGAGAATTTAGTATCATTAGCAAGATGTTTATATTTAGGGATAAACTTTTCAATATCTTTATCAATTTCACTTAGTAATTTGATATCCATACCGGTATCTCTATTAGTTCCAAGTAAAGAAACAACTAGAGGTTCAACAGCAGCGTGAGAAGTACGATAGGCAAAAGGAGCCATACATGTATCAATTATATCAACACCTGCTTCCACAGCTTTAAAAAGGGCTAAATCTCCCATACCTGAAGTAAAATGAGTATGAAGATGAATTGGTACATCGACAGTCTCTTTCAAAGCTTTAACTAAGTTATAAGCATCATAAGGAGAGACTAAGCCGGCCATATCTTTGATACAGATAGAGTCAACACCCATTTTATCCAATTCTTTAGCTTTATCAATATAGTATTTTAAATCATATACATCTCCACCCATTCTCATTTCAGTTAGAGAATAGCAGATAGTTCCCTGGAAATGCATTTTATTCTTTTTGATTATTTTATGTGCAACTTCGAAGTTTCTGAAGTCATTTAAGGCATCAAAAACTCTGAAAATATCAATACCATTATCACAAGCACGTTGGACAAAGGCCTCCACTACATCATCAGCATAGTTTCTGTAACCAACTAAGTTTTGACCTCTGAGAAGCATTGAGAATTTAGTATTTTTTATATGTTTTTTTAAGGTTCTGATTCTTTCCCAAGGGTCTTCATTAAGGTATCTGTGCATGACATCAAAAGTTGCACCTCCCCAAACTTCCATCGAGTAGAATCCGGCTTTATCCATTTTTTCAGCAACAGTAAGTAAATCTTCAGTTCTGCCACGAGTAGCAAAAAGAGATTGATGACCATCGCGGAAAGAAAGATCTTGAATTTTTATTGGATTTGATGCTTTTGGGCGATCTTGTCCATACTTCATTTCTGTCATTTTAACTACGCCATGAGTATCAAACATTATTAAATCCTCCGATTTATTTAAGTTTATTTTTTTTTCTTTAATTATAACTGAAATTTATCTTCTCACAACTCTTCTTTGCATCATCTGACCATTCATCATAGTAGTTTGTCTACCATAAGAAGTCCAAGCTGAAGAGAAATTTTGTGGTATCTGTGGAGCTGAAAAAGCCATTACTTCTCCTTTCTCTTCTTCTAAATATTGCATTACTCCGCTTAGGGCTGCAATTACTTTTTTCTTTTTATCGGAATTCATTAACTACCTCTTTATACCGGTAAATTACCATGTTTTTTAGGAGGAAGTGACTCACTCTTAGTTGAAAGAATTTCTAAAGCTTCAATAAGTCTCATTCTAGTCTCTTTAGGTTCAATAATCGCATCAATATAACCACGTGAAGCAGCTACATAAGGATTATTAAAGAGGTCTTCATATTCTTGAATACATTCAGCACGTTTAGCATTTTGGTCTTCTGCGCTCATAATATCCTTTCTATAGATAATGTTAGCAGCACCTTTAGCACCCATAACTGCGATTTCTGCTGTAGGCCAAGCAAAGACCATATCTGCGCCTAAGTGTCTTGAACTCATAGCAATATAAGAACCACCATAGTTCTTTCTGGTAACTAAGGTTAGTTTAGGAACAGTTGCTTCTGAATAAACCCAAAGAAGTTTAGCACCATGTCTGATTATCCCACTATGCTCTTGGTGAACTCCGGGAAGATAGCCGGGAACATCAACTATTGATAACAATGGAATATTAAAAGCATCACAGAATCTGATAAAACGAGAAGCTTTATCAGAAGCATCAATATCGAGACAACCGGCAAGCACCATTGGCTGATTAGCTATAATTCCAACTGAACGACCATTGAGTCTGATAAAACCAATTACGATGTTCTTAGCATAATATTCATGAGGTTCATAAAAATGAGAATCATCAGCAATACTTCTGATAATATCTTTCACATCATAAGGCTTACTTGGATTATCAGGGATAATAGTATTCAAATCTTCACAGATTCTGTTAGAAGCATCTGAAGTTTGAACCAAAGGAGCTTCTTCCATATTATTATTAGGAAGAAAACTCAATAACTCTTTGATACTATTTATTGCTTCTTCATCTGTTTCACAAGCAAAATGGGCAACACCACTGGATTCATTATGAGCCATTGCTCCACCCAAACTCTCTTTATCTGTAATCTCGCCTGTTACTGCTTTGATAACATCCGGTCCGGTGATAAACATAAAACTACTATTCTTTACCATATAGACAAAATCTGTCATGGCAGGTGAATAAACAGCTCCACCGGCACAAGGTCCCATAATACAAGAAATTTGCGGAATAACCCCGGAAGCTCTGGAGTTTCTAAAGAATATATCTCCATAGCCTTTTAAAGCATCAATACCTTCTTGAATACGAGCTCCACCTGAATCATTCATTCCTACGACAGGAACACCTGATTTCATGGCCATATCCATAACTTTAGTTATTTTTGCAGCGTGCATTTCGCCTAAAGAACCGGCTCTTGCTGTGAAATCCTGAGAATATGCAAACACAGGTCTGCCATTCACTAATCCATGTCCGGTTATTACACCGTCAGAAGGAATTTCTACTTTCTGCATTCCAAAATTAGTACAACGATGAGCTACAAATTTATCGATTTCTCTAAAAGTCCCGGCATCAAACAAGTGATTTATTCTCTCCCTTGCTGTTAACTTTCCACTTTCATGTTGCTTTGCTATCTGGGCTTCACCACCCATCATTTCCACTTTAGCTTCACGAGCCTTAAGCTCCTGAATTTTCTGTAAGGTAGCTGACATAGCTTCTCCTTTATCTAATATTAATTTTTGATTATTTTATAACATGTAAGTTTTATAAAACACTAGTTTGAAGGCAAGCTTTTTTTTGAATAATCCTCAATAAATTTAATTATTTAATGATTTAATGGTTGATTTGTTTAATCGTGGATTTGTTTAATCGTGGATTTGATAATTAGGGATCTTCTACCAGACTTGAACTTGAGCCTATCTTAATTCTTGTAATGACATCACTATTATTCTTTGTTATTTATTTTCCTTGAAAGGGTGCTTGCAAGCACCCTTATTTTATTTGAGTAGAATCATTTTTCCGACATACAAATCATCATCATCAATCCTAATCTTATATAAATATAGACCTGAAACAACTTTTTGATTATCATTATTTCTTAAATTCCATACTTTTGAGTACCTATGTCCAGCATTACTTTCTTTCCCTGATCCGGTAATTTCAAAGATGCTTCTACTAACATCTAAGTCTCTGACTTTCTGTCCTTTCAAATTATATATTGCTATTTTAACTTTTCCTTTTCTTGTTACTGGAATGAAAAAATCTAGATAAGCACAATTAGTTTGAGTCAGATCAACAGGATTAGGATATTGATTAACAATTATATCACTTGCTGTTTCAGAAGCGTCATCGTTATTATTTCCAACACTTGGATTATACTCATAGGCACCCATATCTATACCATCTCCCCAGATTCGTGGATTACCGGCAATATCATAGTCTGTGATATTTGTTTCCAAATCTTGAGTTGTTCCACTGTCAATACAGGGTGAATTTTCAGTTAACTGAACCCTTCGGTAATCTTCTAAATCTAAAGATGCATCTAAATCTCCTCTAAAGAGGGGGTCAGTATTTAGATTATTATCTCCATAAATTAAAGAATTATCTCCTGTTGTTGCATTACCTATTCCTTCTATCCCTCCTTGAATTAAAGAATAATCTATATCCAATATTGTGGGACCAGCTTCGGGATGTCTACCCAAAGTAATCTCTCTAGGATTATTATGATTATAAAAAATACTATTCCTAATTTTCACATCCCCCCGAACCCCTAAGGCATAGTTACCGGAAGTATTATGGGCAAGAGTGAAATTACTCAAATTAATGGGTTGGTAAACATTGCTAAGCCACATAATCGCAATATTAGCTGAAAAGTAGTTTCTATAGGCTAAAACATTTGAGAAATTTGCCTGATTGTCTGTATGATAAATACCTTCATAATTAGTGAACTGCATTAAATAGCCTGTATTAGAATAGTTGTTATGGAAAATTAGGTTATTAGCATTTACACTGGACAATCCGAAATCCATTACTAAGACCAAATCATCTATATAACTATTAATATTAGTTATTTCTATATTATTGAGGTTAACCTCTGCTTGGTAACAACCAAAGACATAACCTGCATCATGATGATCAGTAACTGTTACATCTCTTATCAAGATATTCTCTATGGTTGCATTTTTAACTAATTGAACTGCGAGAGACTGTCCATCAGGAGAACAATTTTCCAAAATCACATCATGCAAATAGTATTCTTCCTCTTCAAAATCTCTTTTTTTACCATAGATACCGACAGCAGAAGAATAACTATGTATATTAGATCTAACCGTAAAGTTACCTGCCTCTGTTTGAGTTGCTATCATGGCAATATTGACATTATCTGGTTCATCTCCGATAATTACGGCTTGGGGAGTCTCTCCTAATCCTAACAGCCTGGTATGTGCCGGCAAGGAGATAGGAAATATTTGCTCATTTAATAACTTGCTATAGGTTCCAGGTAGAAGATAAACACTATTAATTTGTTGAGGATTAGATTTTATCATTTTTGTAGCATATTGAATTGTTCTAAAAGGCTCATCCATAGATAAGCCACTATTATTATCATTACCATTGGGAGATACATAAAGATCTGCATCAATCTGTTCTAAATAAGTGTTTTGATAGAAAATTTGAGGATAAGGTATTTCCTCTGTAGTTAGTTCCCCAACTGTACAATGAATAAAAAAGTTATCAGGATAATCTAAAGCAACACTAATTGTATCTAAATATATAGCATCACACAGAACATCTTTAAAATAAATATCTTGAACATCTCCATAATTATTAAAGATACTATTTAGATTGACTTGATCAAATTCGACTATAGTTGGACTGTAATTAGAATTCCCACTTATTTTCATTCCTGTTCCTGAGAAATTGCTATGATTATTCTTTATCACATTGCCAGCAAGAAATATAGTAGATCCCCATGTGCCAAAAAGACCCGAGGCACAATTATTTTTTATTACATTATTGAGAATAGTAACATTCCCAATATCATAATATAATCTAACAGCAGGCCACTCAAAAGCATTAGTAAATGTTAAGCCATTTATCACAGTGTTATTTGCCTCTACATCAAGACAATTACTTACAGCATTCCCGTCAATAATGGTGTCATCAATATCTTCTCTATTATTTGTTAAGGCATAATTGCTTTGTAAAGTGAGATTATCAGTTTCGATCGACAGGCTTTCAAAGTACCTGCCGGGTAAGACCAACAAGGTATCACCTGGGGCAGAGTCATCTATAGCTGCTTGGATAGATGAATAGTCTTCATTACCGGTTTGACCGATTACACGGGTTAGGGAGTTTAGACTCCCCAAAATCACCCAAAGTAATAAGATTACTATTAATTTTATTTTCATTTATTTTCCTTGAAAGTTACATATTCATGACTTGTGTGAGGATTGACTATCATTACCGTGTTATAGCGAGAAACTAATGTTTCGTAATTAGGAGTATTCTCATCAAAATTTAATGCAATATGATAGAAGTAATCAATTGCAAAACACTTTAACCCGCATGATTATTCCATCGTCCTCACATTTACTGCACTGCAATAATCTTATAGAACTTTCGGATTACCAGTTCTTCTAGATTTATACTATAGGCAGGATTGAGGATATTATCTTGAATTAAATCCCATGTTTCAGCTGCTGGAGTATCAGCTCCATAGATTTTATAATGACTGACACCAGGAACACTTTCCCATGTAATATAGAGTTGGGTAGCAGTAACATGAATCTCAACATTGGTTGGAGCAGAAATCGAGACTGCAAGATTAGCACTTCCGGGAGTAGGGATAGGAAAGAATGTCCATTCAGTTGGATTATCAATGACTCTTCCATAGGATGTATCAGTAGGAATTTCAATATCTTCCATGGATTCAATAATATCACCTTGAAAGTCCGTAAGGAAAAGTGCTTCTCCAGAAGCCTTGATACTAAAATTCGTATGTAGTTCTTGATTAGGTGTTTGCTTATTCTCACTTGAAGCTCTAATAATTAGAAAGTCATTAGCTTGGAGAGAAGTTTGGGGAATCAGCCATTTACCAAGATTATCTTCATCATCACTTAGATAAGCTCCTAGGAGATTGACACTTTGGTTTCCTGAGTTGTAGAGTTCGATCCAATCAGACCTCTCATCAAAATCATCAAAAGCATATTCATGTTCCCAAAGTTCATTATCGGACATCACTTCATTGATTTGAATATTGCTAACATCATCAAAATTTTCAGTATAGACTAAAATATCATCTAATCTTAGCTTAGCTCTGGAACCACTACTCCCTGACATATAATGATAACGCCAACAAAGCTGGAAATAGCTATTATTGTCTAACTCTGAAGGAAGTGCTATACTAAAATAAGTAGTAGTATGACCATCGTCAGAAGCTATATAATTAACATTTTCTTGGTTGTGAATAATTGCTTGCCATTCCCCGGAAATGCCACTTCTGTAAAAAAGTGCTAAACCATATACTCGTGAGTTTTGTTCTATTGTTTCAACAGTATAATTCAACTTGATATCTGTCAGCCCTGTACTTTTTAGCCCTAGAACTGTAGCAGCAACATAACCTGTTGTTTCTAAGCCATTTTCAGCTGAACTCCCGGTATTAATAAAAGAAATACCTGAATCATCTAAGCCATTAATTCTTGATTTTGACTCCATATTATAGGGAGAAGAATAGTAGGTAGTGAGTGGTGACCCAAAGTTAGGATCCGGAAGTGAAGACATTAGAAATCTCATATTTTCAGGATATTGACCAGCCGGAGTTTCTGCTGAGAAACTTAGCATTTGGTAAAGTCCACTGTTTAAATCCCAAGCTTGAGGATTCATAGCATCTCCGGTAAACTCTCCATTATCTACTTCAAAAACTGCTGTTAGAGAAGTATTTTCAGTTAAAATAAGGGATAATGGATTATCAGGATTCCTAAGCTGGTTCCAGCCCACGAATCTATAACCGGGATTAGCTATTGCTGTAATTTGAAGAGGAATACCATTAAAATATTCTCCGGTAAAAGGCCCTGTTTCAAAACCGGCATTTGAACCAATCTTAAGAGTATTTAGGACTACATATCCCATCTGATCATTATTGATTTGGATAGTTAAATCACTAGTTCCTGAAGTAAGTTGAAACTTATTTGCTAAATGTGTTTTAATTACATCAGGTCGATTAGTTAAAAAGTCTGTTACACCGTTAACGTAGCCGTTCCAAGTCGTTACATTAGCAGGAAATCCCCATCTTGCTATATGCTCTTCCATGTATGAAGAATAGATATTTTGAGTTGATGCAACCAAGTCTGTTGTTCTCTCAGGAAGTAAATAGGTATTTAGAGCGTCGCAGAAAGTATTGACAAAGTCTTGTCTAAAGGCATCACTTCCATTTGAATAGAGTCCATTGTTATCGGTAACCTGATTCCCATTTGCATCAGTAGCGCCAATTAATTTTCTAAAAAGAAGGTAAAAATTATCATTCCAACTCCCTACTGTTGCAGCAGCTTGAAGAGTATTACTATTATAATTATGAAAACGACCTAGAGCTTGATCTAAGTCAAATATCATCCATCTAAATCGGCCATCTTCATAAGGGTTTATTGCATCAGGATTATAGAAGAGGTCTGGACTGGTTAACTCGGTTTTGTGTCTCCACATCCGAACATTGTAGGAAGGCCAATCTGAATTAGCCACAAATACTTGGGCTATGTAATAATTTATAAAGTTTTGCATATCTACCATTTCTGAAAAGGATTGATAATTTTCCGGTAGATTCAAATCATTGTTTTTGACATAGTTTAAAATTGAAGAGTATCTTGCCCGCGTTCCAACTCTCTCTTCAGGATTTGCAGCTCCTCTATTTTCTAAAAAGTCCATTTCATCAACATCTACCCCATATAATCTTTGAGCATACTCTTCATCTGATCTTTCTCGGAAGTTATGGATGCCCCAATATTCACCATTAATAAAGAGAACTACAGGCTTGAATGGAGAAGTAGCTAATCCTTGCTTTTCGAAAATCATCTGACCAACGCCATCCCTAAAGATAGTATGTTGAGCATCTTGTCCGGAAGCTCTTAAGATAATTGAATTATAGCTTTCTGTAATATTCTCATCAAAAAGATCATAAGTTAAATCATCATAACCAAATGAGCCTTTAAAGCCTATTCTCACTCCTTTTCGCATTAGTCGTGCAGAAGCAGAGCCGTGAATTTCAGAAAGGCCTTGAGCAGTAAAACCTTCGTTTCTATTTGCTTCCCATAATTGCAGAAAAGTATGTTTTTCCCAGCCTTGCTGATAGTTTGCTTCTAAAGATGAGGTGATAGGATTACCATTTTCATCTCTCCCCGGTACATAGATGCCTTCATAATCATCAAAATAACCTACTGGATCTGTTATTAAAGAAACAAGGGGGATATCAGTGAAATCGTTGATAAACTCCTGGCCAACAAAATAAGTCAGATATAGTTCTTGGCTGGAAAGATGATTTGGTTTCATGACTTTACATCTTATGACAGTCCCCTTTTTTACTAGTCCGGAAGGAGCAATCCATTGATCAGTCCAATGACTGCTTCCCTCGACAGTAGTTCTAATTTGCGAGAGTTGATTAGGTTCACTGCTTCTATCCTGAATTTCCAGAGCATCTTGAGGGTCATATATAAAAGTATTAGGATTCCCAATAATGGGTTCAGAACCATCAAGAGTGTAATAGAGGCTTGCACCATCCTCAATATTAGTAAAAGTTAAATCAAAAGGAGTAGAATAGAATCCGGCTTGGTGGGAAGGTTGAGGATTATCTAATAAACCTTGGTAGCCCCCTGAGTTTGGTAAGCTTGGAGTTGGCACCGGAAAGATATACCACTCTGAAGAAAGCTCTGTAGCACGGCCATAAGAGTAATTTGATGGAAAATCCGGTAAGGTAATGGTATCTACTAAGATAGTATCAGGAGAAGAAAGAGTTATTGTCTCTTGGCTTCCAATTTTAAAATTTGTATGAGCAAATCCATCCGGATCAATCTCATCATTACTATCAGCCCAGATAAGCATAAATCCATGGGCAGGAATGGTCATAGCAGGAAATTGCCATTGGTTTAACTCATCACTGTCATCGGTCAGGAAATAATCAGTAAGATCAAATTCAAGTTCTGAATTATTATATAGTTCAATCCAATCTCCATATTCTCCATAATAGTCTGCAATTATTGTTTGATTAGATTGTACAACTTCATTGATGTAGATATCTGCAACTAAATTTAAGCACAACAGCATCAGGAAAACAAGTAAAAAAAATCTTTTAATCTCCATAATAAATCCTCTCTCTCAAATGTTTATTATAGAATAAGATGTTTATCAGACTTGTCAATAGAAATCTTTAGAGTTTTTTATAGTATAAGAGGAGACTGTTAAGATATCAAGCCACTCTCTCCAAGAGCTTATCCTTAAAGAAGTCGATAATATTGCACATCTTCAGGTTTTCTTGACATTTTATAATGATTATTTATTGGTAACAAAGCCTCTTCACTGGGAATGCGGATGCCCACATCCGCTTCCAAGCGAGAGCTTGGAAATTCTTAAAAATCCCGAAGGGATGAAAATATAATAGGCAGTGTTCGAAGACACTGTACCGAGTTCCCAACCAAAGATGAGCCCTACAGGG
>JAEKNW010000136.1 GCA_016838885.1 Candidatus Cloacimonadota bacterium | reverse complement strand
ATCGCCCCTGTAGGGCTCATCTTTGGTTGGGAACTCGGTACAGTGTCTTCGAACACTGCCTATTATATTTTCATCCCTTCGGGATTTAATACTAACAAGGTCTACTACATTATTTGGGTTAAAGAGTTCTTGACGAAAAATAGAAGCTTTTATTAATTAAATTTATGAAAATAAAGCTAGAAAAAATAATCAAAGATTTAAATAATAAGAGCGAAATTAATAAAAGTTATCGCAGTTACCTTCGTTATATTCATAAGGTATTGGAAGATAACCTTGATTTTAGTGACAGCGTACTTATTTATCGTGTTGGTAACTATTTTATCAAAAGTGAGTTTTTAAGTAAAAATTGGTTTTTAAGTATTGATAATATTGAAGATGATACCCACTATAAATCGTTAAAAAATATTTCCATCAAGGAGATATTCGGTATTTATCCAAATTTAAGACTACTAACAAGAAGTTATCAACAAGAGAATGATTTTAATATTTTGATTAATAATAATATACATGCTCAAGAAATTGACTTTTTAAGCACTTTTATCTTCTTCATGTTGGATTCTATGTTCTCTAAGTTCATTCAAGTTCAAAGAGCTAAAGAGGTAATCTGTCTCTACAAAATTCAATCTCTTGCCTTAATCCCTAATATTTCAGTCGAACAATTTTTGGAAAAAGTGGTGAAGATTATAGCTGCTACCTGGACATTCAATCATTATGCTCAAGCACGCATAACTTGTTGCAACCACACAGTTTCTACCAAGAACTTTGTGGAAAGTATTCTATCTATGAAAACAGAACTTTTGAAAGGAGAACAAGTAGTAGGATTTTTGGAGATAACTTACCCTCAAGAAATTCTTAATCAAGCAGAATACCCCTTTCTTCAAGTAGAAAAAAAGTTAATTGCTGATATAGCTAAGGAACTGAGTGGGATTATAGAAGACAAGTTTTCTGGTGATACCTATAATCAGTATTTTAGACAGTTACGTCATACAGACAGATTGGCTACTCTTGGCCAATTAACTTCAGGAATAGCTACTCAACTTAATGAGCCCCTAAATGATATTTTAGGTTTTTCAGAACTCCTTTCAACTAATGATAGCTTAGATAGTGATGCAAAAAATGATCTGGCTAAAATCATCAATGCTTCTTTATCTGCTCGTGATATAGTTAAAAAATTAATGCACTTTTCTGGAGAAGTTGCTTCCAAGTTAGAGTTAGTAGATATTAATGAAAATATTAAATCTGCTCTTTTGTTACTCCAAGCACGTTCTCATAGAAAAGATATAAACATAAAACTCTACTTGCATGCAGAAATGCCTTCAATCTTGATTGATCCATCACAATTCCATCAGATTCTTGTTAATATTTTACTAAATGCAGAACAAGCTATCAAGTGTAAAAATGGGATAATTGAGATTACTACTGAAGTAAACGAGAGCAGTGCTATTCTTAATATTTCTGATAATGGTGAGGGTATTGACCCTGCTGTGAAAGATAAAATATTCATTCCACTCTTTTCTACAAAAAAAGAAAATATGGGAACTGGAATAGGACTTTCAGTTGCTAAAGACTTGATTGAAGCAAATGGAGGGTCTATTTCTTTTCAATCTTCTCCAGGTAATGGTACTCTTTTCACCTTGATTTTTCCAATTCATAGAGGGGTTAGCAATGAATAATGCTACTATTCTTATTTTTGATGATAACCAAAAAACAATCGAAATTATCAAAAGAAATCTAGTCCGTAAAGGATACCAAGTCTATACTAGTACTACATTTAGTCTAGCCAGGGAAATATTAACTGATCTAAAAATAAATCTACTAATCACCGGACTTCAAATACCTGAAATTAACGGTTTAGATGTGGTAAAGTATGTCAACGAGCACCACCCAAAAACCCAAGCCATGATTATAACAGACTATCCTACCATAAACTCAGCAGTTCAAGCAGTTAAAGCTGGAGCAGATAACTATCTTGCTAAACCTTTTACTTCCGAAGAACTCTTGAAAAGTGTTGAAGAGGTTCTTAAGAAAGTTAAGGATAGAGAGTCTTTAGAAAATCCAGTCTTGTCCAAAATCGGTGAAAAATTTGGGATTATTGGTTCATCTCAACAAATGCAGAGTATTTTTAAAATTATCGAGAAAACTTGTTCAATTAATTCCACGATTATCATTAATGGAGAATCAGGAACAGGTAAAGAATTAGTAGCTAGAGCTATTCATTATAGTGGATATAGGGCTTCGGCACCCTTTGTTCCTATCAACTGTGGTGCTATTCCTGAATCATTGTTAGAGAGTGAACTCTTTGGACATATTAAAGGTTCTTTTACCGGTGCTGATCATACAAAAGAGGGCTTCTTCCATAGTGCCAATAAGGGGACTATCTTTCTAGATGAAATTTCTGAAACATCTACTATGCTTCAGCTTAAACTCCTAAGAGTTCTACAAGAGAAAGAGTTCTATATGGTTGGAACAAATAAACCTGTCAAAATTGATGTGAGAATTTTAGCTGCTACCAATAAGGATTTAGCGACTTTAGTAAAATTAGGAAAATTCAGAGAAGATCTCTATTATAGACTAAACATTATTTCAATAGACTTACCACCACTCAGAGATAGAGGTAATGATATTCTTCAATTAACTAGCTGGTTTGCTTCAAAATTTGCAAATGAGTTCAATAAAGCAATCCCTCAATTCGATGATGGAGTTTTACAAATGCTTAAAAACTATAAATGGCCCGGTAATGTAAGAGAGTTAGATAACATTATTCAAAGGCTTATAGTATTCGATGATGATGGACTGATAACCAAAAGTGACTTACCGGATTATATGAAGACCAATCTTAAGGAGACTTCCGATATTCTTAAAACCCTGCAAGAATCGGAACTAGAGCACATTCTTAGAGTTTTAGAATTTACTGCCGGAAATAAAACAAAAGCTGCTGATATCCTCGGTATTGATAGAAAAACACTAAGAAAGAAGCTTGAAGGGAACAAGCTCATCTAAAATTAAAGATATTCCTAAATAATTTCAGAAGTGGTGGGTAAATATTCCTCATTGGGTAATAATTACTCGAAAATACTAAACCTATTATGCTGTTATCGCTATTTTAATCACTATTAAAATATTTTTTTCTTAACTTCAAGATTCTTTTCTTACTAATATCCATCAATCGATTATGCTAATCATAGCTAATAATCCCAAATAATGCAGTAGCTTTAGCGAAGTATAAAGCTATGTAGAATGTATTAGCAAAGTATTACTAAAGCTCTACTGCACCATTCGGGTTTGAGAATAATCATCTTAATCTTATTTTGATATTTTTGGCACGATATATGCAATATATATAAATAAAGAATATTAAAACGGGTAATAAATACTCGTATTATAATGATTAAAAATAGGGGATAACATGAAAAAAGGGATTTTGATAACAAATAACCCAATGTTCAAAGAATTCAAAAGCAAGTCTTTGCAAGTTAAGTTTAGAGAGATTTCTGCCCTTGATATAATAGTTATAGTGAGAGATTTTCTTCATAAAAACTATAAATTATTAACCCATCCCCTTCATAGTAGCTTGAAACCAAACGAAACTCCATATCGCAGTATAGTAATTAGCGATAAGGTAGGAGCTATGGTTGATTTTGAATCTATCCAATTAATAGAAACAGCCAAAGCAAGTTACGAGAAATTTCTTAATGATAAACCTGTTGAATTGCGTGATGAGGATATTCTCAAAGATTATCAAACTATTGATTGTGATTTAATATTAAAAGCGATGGAATAAAAGGGAGTTACCATGGAAAAGATTTATGATACTATAATAATTGGTGGTGGTCCAGGTGGATTATCTGCAGCAATCTATGCAGCTCGTTCTAAAATGAGAACTTTAGTGATTGAGCAGAAGAGAAAGACTGGAGGGCAAGCTGCCACAACAAGTGAAATGGAAAATTATCCTGGCTTTCCAAGTGCTTCAGGACCAGAGATAATGGACAAATTCAAAGAACACTGTGATAAGTTTGGAGTTGAATTTACTAAAGGTAAAGTTGAAAAAGTCGAATTAGAAGAAGATGGATTCTTAAAGAGAATTATCACAAAAGACAAGACTTTTGTAAGTAAAACAGTGATTATTGGAACTGGGGCAGAACCAAGAGTTTTAGGTATCAAAGGAGAAAATACCTTTAGAGGTAGAGGGGTAAGCTACTGTGCTACTTGTGATGCCGACTTCTTTGAAGATTTAGATATTGTAGTTGTCGGTAATGGCAACACCGCTGTCGAAGAGGCAATCTATTTAACTAAGTTTGTTAATAAAGTAACAATGGTTGTTATTCATGACCAAGGAGTTATGGATGCAGATAAGGTAGCTCAAGAGCAGGCTCTAGATAATGAGAAGATTGAATATGTCTGGAATTCGACAGTGTCAGAAATTGGTGGTGTGGACATGGTTGATCACGTTATCTTGAAGAATGTCAAAACAGGCCAAGAAAGTAAGTTTGCTTGCGATGGAGTATTTATGTTTGTGGGAACAGTACCACGCTCAAGTTTCGTTGAAGGTTTAGTTGAGCTAAGTCCTCAGAATTATATAAAAGTTAATGAGAGAATGGAGACAAATGTGCCTGGTATCTTTGCTTGTGGAGATGTAACAGATAAGTTTTTACGTCAGGTTGTTACTGCAGCAGGTGATGGTGCTGTAGCAGCCGTGGTAGCAGAAAAGTACATCGAAGAAGAAGAGAATTGGAATAAGAAAGTAAAAAATAGTATTGATCCTGTTTTAGTAGCATTCTGGAGTCCTATTGATTCAAATAGTATGGAAGCAATGTCTGAGCTTGAGAAGATGCATTCTGCACAAACAAGCACTAAGTTAGTTAAAATTGATGCTTATATAAACCAACGAATTGCTTCTAAGTATGGAGTTTCTAACATACCAACAATTCTTAGAATAGAAAATGGTGAAATTACCAAGATAGTTACCTCTAATAATATGAATGATTTAAATAAAATAATATAAAATAATATAATAAAGGAGATATCATGATTGAATTAACAAAAGAAAATTTTGAAGCTGAAGTGCTCGAATGTACTGATAAAGCTGTATTTGTTGATTTTTGGAGTGATGGTTGCGAAGTTTGTATTGAGCTTATGCCGGGAGTGCATGAGTTGGAAGCTAAGTATTGCGATAAAATCAAATTCGCAAGTCTGAATATCAAAGGTGCTCGCAGATTGGCTATTAGTCAACAAGTAATGGGCTTACCTGCAATGATCGTTTATTCTCAAGGTGAAATTATGGGTAGAATCTCCCCAGATGATATTGATGAGGATATTGATAACATTGAAAACTTTATTGAAGCAATCTATAAAAATCTATAAGTGAGATAAGCAAATGAAACTAGAAATTGGAAAAATAGTGATTAGAGACATTCAATTCTCAGATATCACAAAGATAGACCAGGGAATTCTTCATATTAATAAAGAAGAAATGATTGCAGAATTATCCACTGATATGCGTATTAAATCTATTGATTTAGATATTGCAAAACCCGGCGAAGATGTCAGAATCATACCTGTAAAAGATGTGATTGAACCACGGGTAAAAGTAGCTGGGTCAGGTGGAATATTTCCAGGCATGATAAGTCCTGTCGATACTGTTGGTTCTGGAAGGACTCATGCTTTGAAGGGTATGGCAGTAGTAACTACCGGAAGAATAGTAGGTTTTCAAGAGGGGATAATTGACATGTCCGGAGAAGGTGCTAGATACACACCTTTCTCAAAGTTAATCAACTTAGTAATCACTTGTGAGCCGATAGATAAAATCGATGCTCACGAGCATGAAGAAGCTGTTCGTATGATTGGTTTAAAGGCAGCAACTTGGTTAGGTATGTTAGGAAAAGATTTAGAACCTGATGAGTTATTAACTTATGAGACAAAGCCTCTTTTGGAACAAGTAGCTCAATATCCGGAACTTCCTAAAGTTGTCTATGTCTATATGCTACAAAGCCAAGGGTTACTTCACGACACTTATGTTTATGGTGTTGATGTAAAGAAAATTATACCAAGTATTATTTACCCGACAGAGGTCTTTGATGGTGCTATCTTGAGTGGAAATTGTGTTTCTGCTTGCGATAAAAACCCTACTTATGTTCACCAAAACCACCCTATAATTGAAGATTTATATGCACTACATGGAAAAGAGTATAACTTCTTAGGTGTAGTTATTACTAATGAGAATGTATATCTTGCTGATAAGAAGAGATCTTCTGATATGACAGCTAAATTAGTAGAATTTATGGGGGCTGATGCAGTGATTATCTCAGAAGAGGGATTTGGTAATCCTGATGCAGATTTAGTAATGAACTGTAACAAAATAAGTGCTAAAGGAATCATGACTGTTTTAATGACTGATGAATATGCAGGACAAGATGGTGCTTCTCAATCATTAGCAGATTCAACCCCTGCAGGTGATGCAGTTGTTACAGGTGGTAATGCTAACCAATTAATAGTATTAAAGCCTATGAAAAAAGTTATTGGTCATCCTGAAGCAGCACATAAAATTGCTGGTGGCCACCAAGGTTCGTTAAGAGAAGATGGTTCAATTGAAGCTGAAATTCAACTTATAACAGGTTCTACTTCAGAAGTAGGATTTCATAATTTAAGTGCTAAAGGTTATTAATTAATTAAAGGAGAATAGAAATGTTTACTGGAAAAAAAGCTATAGTAATTGGTGATAGAGATGGAATACCTGGACCAGCAATTGCTGAAGTTATAAAGACAATGGGGGCTGAAGTAATTTTTGCTTCAACAGAGTGCTTCGTCTGAACAGCAGCAGGCGCCATGGATCTGGAGATCCAAAAAAGAGTTAAAGATTTTGCTGAAAAAGAAGGAAAAGAAAATTTAGTTGTAATACTTGGTGGAGCTGAAGCTGAAGCTGCTGGATTGGCTGCTGAAACAGTTCTCACCGGAGACCCTACATTTGCCGGTCCTTTAGCCGGTATTGCTTTAGATTTAGCTGTTTACCATGTAGTAGAACCAATCATCAAAGATAACTGTGATGCACAAGTTTATGATGATCAGTGTGGAATGATGGAAATGGTGCTAGATGTTGAAGCGATTTGTGATGAAATGGACGCAATCAGAAGCAGCTGTGCTGCTTAGGTAAATAAAATCACCTATTTAATCAAGGAGTTAAAAATTGATTAAAATTGTACATTATATAAATCAATTCTATGGCGGAATTGGTGGAGAAGAATTTGCTGGCTATAAACCTGAAGTTAGAGAAGGTTTTGTTGGCCCAGGATTAGGTTTAAACAGTCTAATCAAGGACCAGGCAGAGATAGTTGCAACAGTAATATGTGGTGATACCTTTTTCAATGAAAACATGGATCAAGCGAAATCCGAAATCATCACAATGATCAAGAAATATAACCCTGATATCTTTGTAGCAGGTCCTGCTTTTAATGCGGGAAGATATGGTGTTGCTTGCGGGGCTATCTGTCAGGCTGTAAAAAATGAGTTAAAAATTCCTGTTCTAACAGCTATGTATCCAGAAAATCCCGGAGTAGAAATGTTTGTGAAAGATGCTTACATTCTCGAAACAACCAACAGTGCTGCAGGTATGAGAAAAGCTCTTCCTGCTTTAGGAAAGTTCTTAAAGAAACTCATCAACAATGAGACAATCGGAAGGCCTGAAGAAGAAGGTTATATCCCTCGTGGGATCAGAGTTAATTATTTCGCAGAAAAAAGAGGTTCTTCCCGTGCGGTTGATCTTTTAGTAAAGAAACTTCACAATGAGGAGTTCACTACTGAATTCCCAATGCCTCTTTTCGATAATGTAGAACCCCATAATCCGGTAGAGAATATCACACAGGCAAAAATTGCTATTGTTACCTCAGGAGGAATTGTTCCAAAAGGTAATCCGGACCACATAGAGTCATCAAGTGCTTCTAAATATGGAAAGTATGATATTACTGGTGTCGATGATTTGACAGCAGAAACTTATGAGACAGCTCACGGTGGTTATGATCCAACTTATGCTAATCAAGATAGTGATCGGGTGATTCCGGTTGATGTCTTGAGAAACATGGTAAAAGAAGGAAAAATCGGGTCTCTTCACAACTATTTCTACTCAACAACAGGAAACGGTACTGCTGTTGCAGATGCTAAGAAATGGGGAGCTGAAATTGCTAAAGAGCTTGTTGCAGATGGCGTAAACGCTGTTATTCTAACCTCTACATGAGGAACATGTACTCGTTGCGGTGCAACGTTAGTTAAAGAAATTGAAAGATTATTGCCGGTTGTTCATATGTGTACTATTACTCCTATATCATTAACTGTTGGAGCAAATAGAATATTACCAACTGTGGCCATACCACATCCTTTAGGTAATCCTAACATAACTAAAGAGAAGGAATATGAACTACGCTATTCTTTAGTAGAAAGAGCTATAAATGCTTTGCAAACTGAGATAAAAGAGCAAACTATCTTTGAACAATAAATAATTATGGGCTGTGAGACTTCTTACAGCCCAAAACAAAAATCTCCAGTGAGGATAAATAAATGAATTTCCCTGTTATAAAAAAGAGTGCTTATGCCCTAGTGCATACCCCAGATATGTTGATTCATAATGGGACAACTCAATCTAATGAAAGAAGTAATAATCCTAATTCTGATTATGTTAAAAATTTAGAATCAAGCCTTCGTTCTTATGCTGAAGTTGTTGGTTATGCTCCTTACCAAACTTATATCGGTAATATGACTCCTGAAGACTTGGCTTCATCAACTAGACCTTGGTATTCAAACTACAATAAAAGTGCTGATTCTCAAGGAAAATTCGGAGAAATTCTTTCTCAAGATCTCTTTTATGCTCTCTTACAGATTTCTGATGTTTTTGATTTAGTAAAATTAGAAGTAAATTTTGCTAATGCAATTAAGGAAAAACTAGTCAAGCATGACCTGTTAAGTAAATTTTCTGATAAGATTAAGCAAGGCTTAGAAAAGGCTGAGATTGAGAATTACCTATCTGAAAATGCTGAAGGACTTTATGAAAAAGGAGAATTGGTCGGCTGTGTTCTTGATGCCCACAAAAGTGATCCTAATTTAACATCTCACTATATGTTAGAAAATCTTGCAGTTAAGGCATCCGGAGTTTTAGCTCTTCTTCATTTAATTAAAGATCTTGATATTAGTGAAATTGGCTATGTAATAGAGTGCTCTGAAGAAGCTATTGGCGACCAAAATCAACGTGGTGGGGGAAATGTTGCTAAATCTATAGCTGAAGTTGTAGGATTAAACAATGCTACAGGTGTAGATCTTAGAGGCTTCTGTGCTGCTCCAACTCACTCACTTGTTAATGCAGCATCTTTAGTGCAAAGTGGGATCTTCAAAAATGTAGTAATTCTTGCAGGTGGAGCTGTAGCGAAACTAGGTATGAACGGGAAAGATCATGTAAAGAAAGATATGCCAATTCTTGAAGATGTCTTGGGAACTTTTGCTGTTTTAGTGAGTGAAAATGATGGTATAAACCCAATAATCAGAACAGATTCTGTCGGTATACATACTGTCGGACACGGCTCATCTCCTCAAGCAGTAACCACTGCTCTAGTTCTTGATCCATTAGCTAAAATCGGTAAAAAGATACCAGATATCAATAAATTCTGTGCAGAGATGCAAATACCTGAAATGACCGTTCCGGCTGGTGCGGGCGATGTTCCGACTCAAAATATTAAGATGATTGCTGCCTTAGCTGTTAAGAGTGGTCAATTAGAAAGAAGCGCTATGCCAAAATTTGTAGAAGAACATGGCTACCAGGGCTTTGCTCCAACTCAAGGTCATATACCTTCAGGAGTACCAATAATTGGACATGGAAGAGAGCATATCTTAGCAGGTAACTACGAGAACTTTATGGTCATTGGTAAAGGATCTCTCTTCTTAGGAAGAATGACAAATCTTTTTGATGGAATTTCAATAGTCATAGAAAAGAATCCCGGACTTAAACAAAAAGAGAAGAAAGATTTTAACAGAGAAGAGATAAGAATTATGATAGCTCAAGCAATGAAAAAAACTGCTGAGTTGTTAACAAGTGAACAAGAGGTCTAGATTAATGAACACTAAACAAGTTATTGCTCAAAGCTTTAACCAGATAGCTGAAGATATTCTCTCTGGCAATTACTCACCCAAAGTTAGGATTGCTCTAACTACTATTGGCAGTGAGCATGACGAAAAAATTTGGGATCAAGTAGCTTCTCTTATCAATGGTAAAGAGTACACTCCTGTTGTTATCGGTAAGAAAATTGGTGATTTTGAGCATTACCAAGCCGACACCTTAGAAAATGCCCATCAAATTATGAATAAACTCTTCGCTGAGAATAAAATTGATGGTGCAGTTACGCTTCATTATGATTTTCCCATCGGTGTTTCTACAGTCGGTAAAGTAATTACTCCTGCCCTTGGAAAAGAAATGTATATAGCTACTACTACAGGAACCACTGCCATAAATCGAGTTGAAGCAATGGTAAAAAATGCAATCATCGGCATTGCAACCGCAAAAGCTAACGGACTTGCTCAACCTAGTCTAGGTATCCTCAATGTTGAAGGAGCAAGACAAGTAGAAAAAATGCTTATGCAGCTAAAGAAAAATGGTTATGAAATAAACTTTGCTACTTCTAGTAGGGCAGACGGTGGTTGTGTGATGCGAGGTAATGACTTACTATTGGGAGTTCCTGATGTAATGGTGTGTGATTCACTAACCGGTAACCTACTTATTAAAGTATTCTCTGCCTTCAATAGTGGTGGAAACTATGAAGCCAGTGGAGCAGGTTACGGACCAGGATTAGCCACAAGTGACCAAACTCAGATAAATTTAATTAATATTATTTCTCGCGCCTCAGGTGCACCTCAAATTGTTCAAGCTCTCACTTATTGTGCTATATCAGCATCTAATAAAATCATGGACATTAATAGTAATGAGCTTAATCAAGCACAAATCGCAGGTTTAGATGACTTATTTTCTTCTGAAACTAAAGTAAAAAGTGATAGTAATCTATGTGTTAAAATGCCTGCTAAAGAAATTGTTACTTATCAAATATCCGGCATTGATATTTTAGAAATTGAAGAAACTTGTCAGAAACTTTGGCAAGAGAATATTTATGCTGAAACAGGCATGGGGTGTACAGGCCCAATAATCCTTGTCAGTGATAAAAATGCCACTAAAGCAAAACTAATACTAAACATGTAACATAAGAAACCTCATAATAATCTCCTAAAGTCCTCTTGTTTTGGAGGACTTTTTTTATCTCTTAATGCTAAAAGAATCTACACTCTTCGCCTGTGATACGTAGCTTTTGCGAAGTATTACTAAAATTCTACTGCACCATTCGGGTTTAACCCAAATAATGCAGTAGATCTTTGAGAATAGCACTATATTCTTTTGCAAAAGTAACTTCCATAATTCTCCCGAAT
>JAEKNW010000135.1 GCA_016838885.1 Candidatus Cloacimonadota bacterium | reverse complement strand
AAGGCATATAATATATATATTCCTGAAAATTATGTAGCTTACTTTTGCAAAAGAAGATAGTGCTATTCGCAAAGGTCTACTGCATTATTTGGGTTTAATCACAGAAGGCAGGATTTATAACACAAAAACACAAAAGTTTCACAAAAGCACTAAGAAGAGGCTTTTCTTTAACACCCCGTCATCTTTGATGCCACCCCTCTTGCACCATCCCTTCAGGATTAAGAAGGGACTTAAGAGATAGGGGCTCAATCTCTGTATCTATTTAAATAGAGTAATTCGTGTTTATTCGTTTAAATTTGAGTTAATTCGTGTGAAGGCTCTTCTCTTTATAAATCTGCCCCATTTAAGTTCAAGCAAAAAAAAATAAACTTTTTTGCAAATTAGGTTATAATAAAAAAAATAATCTTGCCAAAAATAATCTGTATTGTAAAAGAAGCATTAGGAGGAAGATATGCCTAATTTTAAGTTTGTTGATTTTACGTGTAATCTGTTAAAGATAGATAATTATATTGAGTCTAAGCAGGGTTCTTTGGTTATATATCCTACTCAGAATAATGCAAATATGGCTCAATCTTATAGTCAGTATAGCTGGCAATTTGAGGAAATGTTATTTCTCTCCATTGAAGATTTCACCCAGTTACTTCTTCCTACAAGTAAGCCTATCTTAGAGGATGATAAGCGGGTTATTGCTCTTTATCAGTTATTAACAGATGATGAAAAGTCATTTTTTAAGGTAAGAGATTTCTTTGATTTTATCAAGTTAGCCAACAAGATATTCACTCTTTTTGATGAATTGGCAGTGGAGTTGCTTGATTTCTCTCGGGTGATTGAGCTTTTAGAGGAAGCTAATTCAAGTCTATTTCCTTGGCAGATAGACTATTATCAAAGGATTCAGCTTTTAATGCTTAGGTATGAAGCTTGGTTACAAGAGCATAATTTAAGTGATAAGATATTTCTGAAAAGAGCAGATAATATAGATTTGGATTATTTTGCCCAATATTCGCAAGTATATGTAATCAATCAGTTTTATTATACAGCCTTAGAGCGAGCATTTATCAAGCAAATGGAGGAGAGTGGGAAAGAGGTAACTTTAGTTTATCAGCTTCCTCAAGGTTGTGTTAATAAGGAAACTTTCAATGCCCAAGCTTTTAGTTATGCTGATTTAGAATCAAATCTCAATCATAAACCAAGCCTTGAATTAATCATAGATCGCAATAAATTCACCATGATGAATACTCTTTGTAAAATCATAACAGAGAATGAGATAAGCCAAGTAGTAGACCGTGATTTTTATGAAACTCCTTATGCCAAGCTATTAAGCAGAAGTAAATTTGAGATTAAGTATGGTAAATCGATAGTAAATAGCGAGCTTTATCACTTTCTGGAAATAGTTCAGCAAATAATAGAGTCTATTGAGTATTATAATAACTGCTATTTTCTTCCGCTTCATATTCTCATCAGAGCCTTTCTTAACCGTGATTTCACCTCTTATTTTTCAATTAGCAATAGCCAAAACATGTTGGAAGAACTTTATAACTTAAGGGATACAGGCATCCTCTATTGTGATATGCAAGGAGGAATGGGCAGGGAAGTTATTTCTGAAGCCTTAAAAGGAGCAATTCAGACTATCACAGCCTTTGTTAAGAGAATTACGGAGATTCGGTCAATAGATGCTTTAATAGGGCTATTTGACAGTGAGAATGGCATAGTTTTAGCTAGAATTTGTTCTGAGCATGATTTAAAGTTCTCTAATATCAGAGAGCTTGTTTATACTGAATTAGCCAATCTTAAATCATTTACATATAATAATTTAATAAGTAAGTGGAGTCTTCTTTCAGATAAGGCAGAGCATGTTATTATCTTCAAGTTATTTTGTGATGGATTAAAGGCTAAGACTCTTAAATACACCGAAAAAGGGTCTAAAAAAGGAGTGAGAGTTAATTCTCTTTTAGATACCCGAAATAACAGCTATGAATCCCTTATTTTTCTTAACATGGTGGAAGGAGTCTTGCCAACTACAAGAAGCACGCAATTTCTCTTTAATGAGAAGCAACGCGAGATATTAACCTTGAAGACTTATGAAGAGGTTAGATTGAGGGAGAAGTATTATTTTCAAAGATTAGTGCTTTCTGCTCGGAAGTGTTATTTCTTAGCAATCGAAAGTATTGATGAAGATATATCCATAAGTTCATTTTTAGAAGAATTGCCTCTTATCAAGCCTGCCAAAGATGCTAAAGAAGCTGATCAGGGCTATGGTGATTTATTCAAGAGTAATGGCTTAATTTCCCATCTTCAAGTTGATGAAGAGTTTTGGCAAGTAAGGCTTAAGAGTGAAGACTTGTCTCAAAATGGCTCCGTTATGAAGCTTTCTTATACTAAGTTGAGTTCCTTAATAAATAATCCTCTCTATTATCTGATTCGTGATTGGGCAAGAGTGCAGAATAGAGAGATTCTTACCGACCCTGCCTTAGATTACAGGTTTGTTGGTGTCTTTGCTCAAGATTATGTTAATCATATAATTACCCGCATTAAAGATAATTTCATCAATCAACATGTTTTTTACAAATTCCAGTTTATGAGTCGAGACAGATTATCCGAAATATATGATTCTTTTATCAGGCTTTATGCCCATAAAGATTATTATATTCCTCACAACTATTCCTTTACTTTTATTAACAGTATTCTCAAAACTGCATTAGTAGAAGGGATGAAATATTTCTTTAATATTGTCATGCATTTCAATTTAGGATTATCAGAGCAGAAGTTGGACTTGATTCCCGAAGAAGGCTTTAGTGCAGGAAAGAAGCAGAAGTATAAGAACTTTATCACAGAGGCCGAGAATGATTATAAGCTGGGAATTGCCGTAACAGGCGATGCTGATTTAAGAATAGAGAATAGCGAAAATGATAGTAAGGTTGTCATAGATTTTAAGACAGGAAAATACTCCAAAGAACAGCTGGCTCTCTATCAATATATTTATTATTGGGATGAAATCAATATTGGCAATGAAGTAAAAGCAGGCATTTATCAGATTTTGAAAGAGGATTGGGTGCCTCAAACAAAACCGGCAGAAGCTACTATTTCTAAGTTAAAAGACAAGGTGATTGCTATTTTGAATGAGATTGCTCTGCATGGTTTCTCACTTCCTGCCAGTGCCGGCAAAGCCGAGAAGTATAGCAAAATTACCAGAGCAGATTTAGCAGTAAGGAGATAAGCATGGAACATATTGTAAAAAAAGTAATTATGGCATCAGCAGGAACAGGTAAAACTTATCGTCTGTCTTTGGAGTTTATTTCCCTCTTGCTTAAATACAAGGATTATGCAGAGTTTGATTTTAGTCAGATTGTTGTTATGACTTTTACCCGCAAAGCCACAGCCGAAATTAGAGAAAAGATTCTTGATTTTCTGCAAGAGTTAGCTGACCAAGGCTCTGAATCTGCTCTGATTATTGCTAATTTGGAAAAGATTAGTGCTTATAAGTGGCAAGCAAATGACCAAATTTATATCAAAGAAAAGCTCCTTAAGGAAATCTTGCAAAGGAAAGACCTCTTACAAGTTTCTACTATTGACTCTTTTACGACAAACATTTTCAAGACTATGATTGTTCCCTATTTACGGATTAAAGACTTCAATATTGATAATAATTCTAATGATGAAATTATGCCTAAGTTGCTTGATTTTATCTTCTCTGATGAGGAATTTCATCTTTTTGAACCCCTCTTAAAAAGAATTAACAGCCGAACTGTTGAAGAAATTCAAAAGTTTATCAAGTCTCTTATTGATAATCGCTGGATTTTAGATTACTATGAAAACGGTAGTATGACAGGGGTCTTTAGTCAAGCTCTCAACTATAGTTCAGAGTTTTTTGCTGAATTTAGGGAGAAGAATTGGCTAATCTTTAAAGAATCATATCTTGCCTTAGTGGATGAATACAATACCTTAGTTTATGAGCCTCAAGATAAGCCTTGGCATAAGCTGATAAACATAGAATATAGGAAGATGGCACAAATAGAGCTTGAGTCCCAAGTTAATCTAAATCAAGTATTTGCCTCCATCTTTTCTGATCCTAAGCAGGTAACTAAGCAGATAAAAGTCTTCTTTAAATCTCCTTTGCCTTTTTCAAAAGCAGGAAAAAAAGTCTATAAGGAAATAGCAAATCAAATGGAAGCAAGATTCCTTGAGACAATGACTGCTATAGCTGATTTCTATCTAATCTCCGAGATTCTTCCTCAACAAAAAGAGGTCTTGGCAGGTTGGACAAGCCTTTGTAATCAATATGATAAACTCAAGTTTAATCTGGGTAAATTCACTTATAATGATGTAACTTTTTATAGCTACAGATACCTTTATGAAGAGTCTTTATCTCTTATTGATAGGGAAAGAGGAATAGTAACCAATCTCTTTTATGAACAATTAGTCAGTAGAATCAGATTCCTGCTGATAGATGAATTTCAAGATACTTCCTTTAATCAATTTAGTATTCTCATTCCGATTATAAATGAGTTGGTAAGTGGTTATTCAGTTAAGGATTATTCAGGGGTCATAGTCGTTGGAGATCCCAAGCAATCTCTCTATAGTTGGCGAGGTGGTGAAAGAGGAATAATGGAGATGATGCCAAAGTCTTTAGAAGTTGAAGCAGAAGATTTGAGCCAATGTTATCGTTCAAGCAGACCTGTAATCGACATGGTTAATCATATTTTCACTGCCAAGGAGTTTCAAGAAAGCTGTCTAAAATCCAACTTTGAATGGAACTATGCTCCCGTAACTGCTAAAAACTGGGATGCCCAAACAAGTAGTTATAATGAAGATAAGGAAGAAGGGGGAGAACTCTTTTACTGGGAATATAACAGCTATTCTGCTGATAAAAAAAGAAAGGAAGAAGACGAAGATAAGGAAGAAAACTCAAATGATGATGAAAGTGCCGATAGCTTTGAAGAGTTTGCCAAACAAATAAAACTTCTGCATCAATCAGGAAAAATAGGCTGGGGTGATACTGCAATTTTGGTGCGAACTCACAAGCATGCCAATAAAATTGCTGATGAGTTAAATAAACTTAATATTCCTAATAATATAGAATCATCAGGCAAACTCTTAGAACACAAGGCTGTTGAATTGCTCTTAACTATTCTTAAATTCAAATTACTTAAAGACAGGTTCTCACTCCTGCATATTCTTCGTTCTGATCTTATCTTGCTAGACTCTCATACTCTGGCAGAAATTCTAAAAGTTTATCACAAGCAAGGCTACGACATCGATAAGGAAAATGAATTCTCTGCTCTAATGAAGTTCCCTCAAATTGAAAAGCTCCTTAACTTAATCAATAAAGACTATTACTCTCAAGCTCATTTCATCAGAGAAGTTATAGCAAATTATGACTTTAATAGGGTCTGCCTTAATGAAATAGATTGGAAAAATATCTACACTTTCTTAGAATTAGTCATCAACTTTGAACTTGCCAAAGTAAATGCAGGTACCTTTGATTTGTTCGGCTTTGTTGAATATTGCCAAAAACAACTAAAAACAGACAGCGAAATTCTTCAAGAAGGCTTGCAGTTAGAAGACAGTATCTCCATTCTGACAGTTCATAAATCTAAAGGACTGGGATTTAAAAATGTCTTTCTCTATTGGGAACTCTCCACTTACAAAACACCAAATAAGGGCGATGAATTCAAGCTTGCCTATTCCTTTGATAGAAATACTTATCTAAGCTTGACTGACTTCGTAATCTACTCCTCTACTTCTCAAGAAAAAGTCCTCAAAGCTTCCACTTCTCATGACCTGATGCAAGACTATGAAAAGAGAAATATCATCGAAGCTGTTGATGTCTTCTATGTCGCTTTAACCAGAGCTGAAGAAAAATTAGGACTCTTCTTTAAATATAAAAGTAAAGACGATTTTACTGATTTTATGGCAAAACTTGACAGCCAAGCAGGAAGCATTGCCCTCTTGATTACTGCCTATAAAAACTTCTTCCGTGAGAATAATGCCGATAATTGGAACTCCGAGAACTTAGCCTATTTCCACTTCTTGGCGCCTAATAAAAGAATAAAAAATGAAAGAGACAAGGCTTCTGATATTCCTAAAGAATCCCTTCCTAATTATTTACAGAAGTATTTAACAGATTATTCTCAACCCGAATTAGATGAAAACAAGCCTCTTGAAAACCTGAAAAAAGTATATCTGGAAGACAGACACCAATTGTTTGGAAATGCTTGCCATGAATACCTTACCTATATTAAATACTACTCTGATAACATGAATTTCGATTCTGACCCACAATTCAAAGTTGCTATAAATATCTTGTATCGAAAGTTCGGAAGCTTGCTCCCTCCGGAAGACCTTAAACTGGTAAAAAAAGCTTGTCAGTCCTTTATCATGGACAACAAAGAAATCTTCTCTCCTAAGTGGGATAAAGTATTCGCAGAGAAAACAGTCTACCATAAAAGTAAAGAGTATCGTATCGATAGAATGATGGTCTGCTCCCAAAGCAAGGAAGTCATGATTATTGACTATAAAACAGGCGGTATCGATGATAAAAACCAAGTTAGCGACTATATCGAAATAATCAAAGAACTTCCCTTCGTAATTGAAAATGGTTATCATGTAACAGGGCAATTCATTAAAATACCTCTTGATTTTGACAGATAATGCTGAAGACTCTTCCAGGGAAAACACCGAACAAAGGAAAAGACGGGGAGAGTCCTTAACACAGAGTTACACAGAGGGTATCACAGAGTTTCACAGAGTTTTAAGAGAAAAGAAGAAGAGCTTTAGCCACTGATAACACAGATTAACACGGATAAAAGCCTCTTCTGTCGGACGGTGGAGATTATCTCCGCCACTAATAAAAAGAAGAAAGAAGAGCCTTTACACGAATTATCACGAATCAAAACGAATAAACACGAATGAATTTGTGAATGGAAACAGATATAAAGCCCGTAAGTCTTAAGTCCCCTCTTAATCCTGAAGGGATGGTGCAAGAGGGGTGGCATCGAAGATGACGGGGTGTTAAAGAAAAGAAAAGCATCTTCTTCGTGCTTTTGTGAAACTTTTGTGTTTTTGTGTTTAGCTAATCCTGTTTTCGCTTTCCAGAAGAAAATTACACGATATAAAAATAAAGATTGACAAGGGAATGAGAATAATAGATAATTGAAATATAGAAATCAATGAAGGAGTGTGGTGTGAAATTCAGAAAGATTATTTTGGTGTTATTGGTTGTAATCAATTTATTAATATTAGCTTGTAGTGAGGATAATCCATCAAAACCTAAGACAGTAGCTAATCCGATTTTTTCGCCATCAGGTGGAACTTATGAAGGTCCGGTAACAGTATCGATGAGTTGTGAAACTGAAGATGCTGAAATTTATTATACATTAGATGGTAGTAATCCTGATCAAACAGCAAGTGTTTATGCAGATTCTTTTCAATTAGATGAAAGCACTACTATTAAAGCCAGAGCTTATAAAACAGAATGGGATGCATCTGCAACGGTTGTAGCAGATTATGAAATAACAGTACCTGAAAAATTTGTTTTAGTTGAAGGTGGAACTTTCCATAATGGCACTGCCAATGCTACTATCAGTGATTTCTATATGAGTAAATATGAAGTAACCCAGGCTGAATATGAAGCTGTGATGGGAACAAATCCTGCACTTGATTATGGAGTAGGAAATGATTATCCTGTCTATTATGTCTCTTGGTTCAAAGCCATAAAATACTGTAATATACTGTCTCTGCAAGAAGGATTAACCCCTTGTTATAATTATAATAATGAAGGAACTGATCCTAATGAATGGTCATCCGGTTGGAATAGTATTTATAATCACACAAGTTACGTTTTTGACACTACTGCTAATGGGTATCGCTTACCTACTGAAATGGAATGGATGTATGCTGCCAAAGGTGGTAATCAGCAACCTGCAAGCGGATATAACCAATATTCTGGTACAGATGTTGAAGTCGAGTTAGCTAAATTTGCTTGGTATGATTACACATCTAACAATACTACACATGAAGTAGGGACTAGATTACCTAACCAATTAGGGCTCTATGACATGTCCGGTAATGTCTTTGAATGGTGCTGGGATATTTATAACCATCCATATTCTTCATCAACACAGACAGATCCTGTTGGGCCTACTACAGGCTTGTACCGTGTGTGTCGTGGAGGTAGCTGGAACTATAATGCTATTCCATGTGGAGTCGCTTATCGATACAGCTATAACCCGACTTTTAGTTACTACTGTTTAGGCTTCCGCCTTGCTCGTAGTTCATCCGGGTTAAAAGTGTAAAATGAAAAAAATAATGTGTTTGGGTATGCAAAATAAAAAAAGCCAAATAAAGGAGTTGTAATAGCTTGAAATACACTTATAGGAAGATTACTGTTAGCGAAATTGACAAGTTAAAAGAGATTAATCCTGCTCAATATATTGGTCAAGCATGGCGTGAAGTAGAGGGAAAAAGAGTTTTAATTGAGATTAATTATCATGATACAGACTGGCCAAATGGCTATGATTATCATCGCAATCATCTCTTGCAGACTATTGAGGGTGGTGGTTATGCCTTAGGAGCTTTTTCTCAAGATAATCAGTTACAGGGCTTTATTACTGTAAATAGAGAAGTCTTTGGTATAAACTATAAATACCTTCTTATTGATCAATTATTCATAACTTTAGAAGAAAGAAAGAAAGGTCTTGGGAGAAAGTTATTTCAGTATGCAGTGCAAAAAGCAAAGAGCTGGAAGGCTGACAAACTCTATATTTGTGCCGGTTCTGCAGAAGAAACAATTGCCTTTTATCATGCTATGGGATGTAAAGATGCACTGGAAATAAACAGAAGTCTATACGAGGGTGATAGCAGAGATATGCAATTAGAAGTAGACCTTGAGGATTTTAAGATTCAGGAAAATAGTCATGAGTGATTCATGGATAGATAATGCTAAAGGTTATTCGAAGTAACTTACATAATCTCTTTATTCCCTGCTTGTTTTGGTTATTAGGGATAGTTATAGCTTCAAAATATAGTTATCATAACTTACTTAACTTATTAGTGTTAGGGTGTTTTGTTATGATTTTTTTTAGTTCTAAACTAAGAATTTATTTTATCTTTTCTTTATTTACTCTAATCGCTTGGTTTTATTCCACAAGTTATTACCAACTGTCAGATAATGATATTCGCAATTATATCACTCCTCAAAAGCCTATTGAAGAAGTATTTCTCTATAAAGTTACTGAAGTTAAGCAGACTAGTAAAGAGGAAAAATACTATATTGCTGAAATCAGGAGATTAGCTGATTATCAAGTTAAGGGTAAAGTTCTTATCTTTGGACTTGCGGACACCTTAAAAGTTAATCACATATACAAAACACCTTTGAAATTATCCGAAATAGAAAAACCACACAATCCAGGAGAATTCGATTTTCATAGATATTACAAGCATTCCGGGATTGGAGGTCAAGCTATTCCTCTTGGGATTACTGAATTTATTCGGAAAGAAGAGACTTGCCTGCAAAGCCTTAAAACAGGAGTTGTTTCTAAATTAGAAAGAACCTTTCCAAAGAACAAAGCAATGGTTCTTGCCTTGTTTCTGGGGGATAAGGGTGGTCTTCAAATCAACCAAGATGAGTTATCTGAGATGGGCTTGATTCATCTCTTCGCTGTTAGTGGCTTGCATGTCGGCATTATTTATCTAAGCCTTCTGTCTATGATTAATATCCTGATAAAGCTTGATAAAGCCAGAATACTAGCATCATTAGTATTAATATTTTATGGTTTCCTATGTGGCTGGACTCCATCCGTTGCCCGAACAATCATCATTATAATAACCTATAATACTTCATTAGTCCTTCAAAGAAAAATATCCTTCCTGCAATTGCTTTCCATTACCTTATTTATTATTACTGTCAGCAATCCCTATAAAATCTTCTCTGTCGGACTGCATTTATCCCTAACTGCCTTCATTGCCTTGTGGATAGCTAATAGACACCTTGTCCCCTTTTGGTACAGAATTAGAAAGAAATATAAATTACCTCACGCCGGACTGATTCCGGAAAGCTATTTGATTTATTCCATGATGGTTATCCTTTTTATTGCTCCTCTTTCCGCGTATTATTTTAATATCATTTCTTTAAATGCTATAATTACAAATATTTTGGCAACTCCGATTGTAACTCTCATGCTCAATATTATCTTCTTCTCACTCCTAATTCCCCAGAATATCTTCTTGCAGAAATACCTGGCTGAAACATTTGACTTCCTTAACTACTTATTTACATTGCTTATTAATTTTGCCGAAGAATTACCTTTTTTTACTAGAACAATAACTTTAACCGGGGTTGAACTAATCTTCATCATACTAACAATATTTGGAGCAATAATATTATTTAGGAAAAAGAAAAGATGGGCAGTAATCTTTATTAGTATTGCTTCTGTCTTATTAATATTGAAGGTTTATGGAGTGTTCACCACCTATCATGATCAAGTAATTTGCTTTGATGCAGGCAATGCAGATTGTAGCTATCTGGAATTTGCTGACAAAAGAAATATCCTGATAGATACAGGTTCTGAAAAACAAGCTCCCTTTATTATTAAATCATCTCTACTGCCTTATCTGAGAAAGCGACATATCAGCTCTATTAATTCTGTGATTATAACTCATCCTCACGAAGATCATTATGGTGGACTATTCCTATTGGCTCAAAATATGAAGATTGGTCAGGTGATTATTCATAGAAGTGCTCTCCAGGATGATAACTTTGCGAAGATAATAAAAGAACTGGATTCTCAGATAAGAATTACTGTCGTGCAAGATACTCTGGCAATCTGGGATCAGAAGATTAAATTTCTGCACCCTCATGCTTCTTATGCTTCAGAAAACATGAATAATAACTCCTTAGTAACGATGATAAACTATGGAAAATATACCCTTCTTTTTACAGGAGATATTGAAGAAGAAGCTGAAAATAAGTTAGTAGAAGGCTATGGGAATAGACTAAAGGCAGATTTTCTAAAAGTGGCTCATCATGGCAGTATCTCAAGCTCTAACGGTGCTTTTCTTGATAAAGTAGCACCCTCTAAATGCTTTATCCCGGCAGGAAATAGAGACAAGGATAAATTCCCTAATCCTACTATTGTTAAGAGGTTAAAGGATAGGAATATCATCACTCATATCGGAAATCAAGATGGGGCTATAATTATTAAACCCTAATGATGCAGTAGACCTTTGCGAATAGCACTTTTTTTAAACACAAAAGCACAAAAGATTCACAAAAGCACTAAGAAGAGGAGCCTTAATACAGAGTTACACAGAGGGTAAGAAGAGTTTCACAGAGTTTTAAGAAAGAAGAGCTTTTACACGAATTATCACGAATCAAAACGAATAAACACGAATTACTCTATCTTCTTATCAAATAAACAAATCAACAATTCAACAAAATTCAAATTCTTATTATCAGTGTAACCCAAATAATGCAGTAGATCTTTGAGAATAGCACTATATTCTTTTGCAAAAGTAACTTCCATAATTTTCAGGAATATATATATTATATGCCTTCAA
>JAEKNW010000134.1 GCA_016838885.1 Candidatus Cloacimonadota bacterium | reverse complement strand
AAGATATTTAGTTCTCTTGCTTGTTCTTCCATGCTTAGCTTATCCAAGGATTGCAGAATCTCAATCCAGCCTTTATAGCCTAAGCGTCTCTTAATTTCTAAATCAGGATTTGGTTGGTCTATAATCCCATCTGAGTAGAGATAGATTTTAGTATCAGCTTGGTAGGCAAAAGTCTCTTCTGTGAAGTTAATATTGGTATAGAGTTTTAATCCTCCGACATTATACTTATCGCCTTTGATTATCTGTAATTCTTGGTCAGGTGCTTGCAGAATTATGTTAAGTCCGGCTCCACAAAAGCTCATGCTTTGCTTAGCATAATCGATTTTAAGGAGGGAGATTTCGAATCCGTCCTGCACAGATTTCTCAGCTCTTTGGTGCATAAGAGAACCAATCTCTTGGTGAAGCAGATTAACTATCTGAGCAGGAGAGGTGATTTTCCTGTCTTTGACTGTATAATTTAATAGCGAGTTAACAGTCATGGAAAGCAAAGCACCGGGAACACCATGCCCTGTGCAATCTATTACTGCTATATAAGCTTCTTGCTTGTCTTGATTATCATAGAACCAATAGAAGTCTCCACCTACAATATCACGTGGTTTCCAGATGACAAAATGTTCTTGGAATAAAAGTTTAAGCTCACTTTCTTGCGGTAAAATAGAACGTTGGATTAGAGAAGCATACTCGATGGATTCCCGCATCTTCTCTTGCTGTTCTGTGAGTTCTTGAGTTTTTTCTGATAACTCCTGAGTCCTCTCTGCTACCTTATTCTCCAATACTTCTTGATTCTTCTTATAGAGCTTAATTCTTTGCTTAAAGATAAGATAGATCACCAAGGAAATAAAGAGAAAATAAGCAGTGTAAGCCCACCAGGAACGATACCAAGGAGGAAGAATTCTGAATTCGATTGTAGGCCAGGACATATCACTAAAATCTGTAGGAAAAGCCTGAATATCAAAAGAGTATTTCCCTGGATTAAGATTTTCATAAGTTATCTTACCATCATAAGTCCCAACTTTCCACTCTTCATCAAAGCCGGTTAACTTGTATTTCATGGGATACTCTTCGGGATACATGTAGTTTAATATTGCTACAGGAAATGCTATGGTATTCTCACTAGAGGAAAATCTTAAAGGCTTGCTAAGATCTTTACGCTCTCCATTTACCTCTAACCAGGAGATGTCAAGGGTTGGATTGAATAATCGACTGTTAAATTTACTAAAACTATTCCAACCACCCACGAACAAGTCTTGATTATTAAAATTTGTTCTTGCAGAATAATCAGATAAACCAGATAAACCATTCTTGTCATTGAATTCAAAGCATAATCCGCTCTTATAATCTATTGAGATTAAACTATGATGCTTCCAAAAAAGTAGATTGTTTTCAGTTGTCTCAATATTTAAGTCACAAAGCTCCATGACATCACCACCACCAGAAATGTATCTCCTAATAAAAGAATAATCACCTGTATATTTATTCCACTTATTTGAAGCAAAATAGTAGAAAAAATTATCTAAGACAGGGAAATATGATTCACCTGATGTTACTAAACCACTTCTATAATATTCTTGTTTTGAGTAGTGGATAAAATCATCATCAGTTTTAACTAAATTACCATTTATAAATTTACTAACTCGATAGATATAAGTCTCATCTTGATATTCTTTATATAAAACATAATTGGTATTATCTGTGGAAGTTACAGCTATCCACTTATCTTTAGTCTCATATTCATCTTTTTCTAAATCATATAAAATTTTGGATGATTTAATAAACAAGTTATTTTCCAGAATTTTACGATCATCATAATATTTATTTTGGACTAAAGTGTATAATTTTGAAGAAGTGCCTTGGCATATATCTCTTGCTTGTTCTCCAGCTATGTCTATCACTCTATAACTATCCTCATCATACAAGACCATTTTAAGTTTATCATAACCTAAAATAATTTTTCTCTCTTTAGGGTGAGCGAGGAGCGAATCAATTTTACCTGTAGTAAGGTAATATCTATTTAACTTATAAAAATCATCTTCCACCTCTCTTAAAATCAAAGCATTATTAACTTTATCTATGCCCACATAAGAATTATAAGCTAGTGAATCTTGTAAAGTAAACTTCCCCTCAGAATAATCATAAATTTTACAAGGTCCATATATACTGCCAATATCTACTACTAAAATGCTGTTTTCGAAAAAATCAATATAATATTTAGCTTCTTGTACTATAGAAAGATCCACTTTACTCCATGGATTCTCCATCTGGATAAAGTTTGTCTCATCAGAAGAAGAGAGAATTAACAGGTTCTTAGATCGATTAACTTGTATGTTTCTAATAAAGCCTTCCTTTGCTATTTTTTTTTCAGATTTGTTTCCATTTTCGAAATCATAAAACTTCAATTCCTTAATTCTCCCAACCTCACTGTTAGATCGAGCATTGATTAACATATTATCCGAGTAATATATATTGTTAAAATTAACTTCTTCAAAACCAGGGTCAAACTCTTCAAACTTTTTATTATCAGTAAGATTATCTCTACAAAGATAGCGAACATATTCAAGTTTATATTGGTCTTCATAATCATTTTGGGACATTCTCTTATCTGCATTAGTAAACTTTTTATTATTAAGAGTTCCTTTCGTTCTAAACTTATAGATATTTTCATTCCAGTATAAACAAAATGAACCACCTGAAGCAGATTCTTGCTCTGTAAATTCATAATAATGAAGAGGAGGGACTTGTTTAATAAAAGCATCAAAATCGGATATGTATATCTTTTCATCATTATGATAAATTACCCACTCACATTTCTCTTTATCCTTGAAGATATTAACAATTTTTATATCCTGGGATAAATCAATCTTTTCTGCTTCATTTGATTTAGGATCAATACTATAAAAATAATTGGTATATTTGAAATAAAGATAGCTGATATCTTTAGTATCAGAAATAAATTGTGGCTCAACCATTGGGTTTATAATTTCATTATACTCATCCTTGCTCATGACAAAGATTGAATCAACTAAAGATTCATTAATCAGCTTTACATAATAATCTTGTTCAATTGGAGTTAATTGCGCCATGTATTGAAAATTACTATTAGAATTGTATTTGTAGAATCTATAACCGTAATTATATTTTGTCTGGGACATTAAAATATCATTATTTATAGTAAGCAAGAAATCATGTTTTTTAGATATATTTTCTTCAAAATTATCAGAGTAAACTCTTGCAATCTTTGGTGCGGTATCAGATAACTGAAATTTTGTAGAACTAGTCATTACTTCAGCCCCTACAACAACATAATAACTATTTTCTCCAAGTACAATTACTTTCCCGTTTTGAATAAAAACATCATAAATCCTATCTTCATTAATTAGAGGATAAATACTAATAACATTATTATCGTTAAGGACAATATTTTGTGGAGTTAAAAAAACAAATCCGCCATTGGCTTGTTTGAAGGCTTTTTGTGATTTATTAAAGCTATCTTCATCATCCAAAAATAAGTTATTAGCAACCGATTCAATAATCTCACTTTCATAGCCATTATAGCGCATAATTTGGTAATTCCCTGTACTAGCTTCATAGATATACCAAAGATATCCCTTATCATCAATAACGTAATTGTTAGCTTCTAAACCTTCAGGAGCATCTTTCATATATTGTTGATTTTCGATAGCATCTGTCATACCCTCTTTCAGGTCTTCGTATTTTTGTTTATAGTCTTCTTCTACTTCTTCTTCTCCTCCTAAGATAGGAAAAGATAGAGTAATGAGTATTAACAATAATAATAATCTTTTTAGCATGAGTAACCTCCTCTTGAGCTAGTTAAGATTTTCCTTCGGGATTATGATCTTGGAGCATTTTAATGATATCATCTTTAGAAATTTTGGTGGGGTCGAATTTGATTAGGAGTTCAGACTCTTTATCTTCGATAGTGTGGAGATTAGTCTCGACCTGATTGGGGACAACAGATTTAACGGGATGGGCTAAGATGGGTTGATAGAAGCCTTTTAGTTCGTAAGTTGAAGCTTCAGCACACTCTACCAAATCTTTAACCAGGGCCCAGGTTTCGTGGGAGATGAGGATTTGATCTTCCTCAGCAGCTTCTTGGAGTCGGGCAGCCAGATTCACAGCAGAGCCGATAATGGTGTAGTCCATTCTTTCACTTGAGCCAAAGTTACCCACAGAAACATAACCGGTAGAGATCCCCATTCTGATATGAAGGGGGTCGGAATAACCTAGTTGAAACCAGTAGTCTTGCAGTTGTTTCATCCTCTCTTGCATTTCGAGAGCCATCATAACACAGCGTTGGGCATGATCTTGGTCTGTGGTGAATACCGGGTCTCCGAAGAAGACCATAATTGCATCCCCGATATATTTGTCTAAAGAACCTCGGTGTTTGGCAACGATAATCGTCATTTCTTCAAGATATGAATTAAGGATAGCAGACAGAGATTCTCCTTCCATATTAGAACTATGCCAAGAAAAACCCTTAATATCAGAGTAAAAGATAGTTAGCTTAACTCTGCGTGTCTTGTTTATCTCAACCAACTCCTTTCCTGAAGTAATTTTCCGACAGAGTTGAGGTGATACATAGCGAGAGAGTCTTTCTAGAATCTGTTTCATTCTCTTTTGATTCTTATCACTGAATCTAGTTAATTGAGTATTTTGTTTAAGTAAGAAAGAGTATGACTTCACTAATTCTTCAAACTCTGCTATGGGTATTGTGTTATTCTCTGCTTCTTTAAGAAGATTTTTTGCCTTTTTTAGTAGCTCTTTTTCGTCCGCGAAAACATCATTTTGGGGATTAGCCATTTTAATCCTCGACAGCTACAATTTCATAAGGGAAGAGGACATCTTCTAAGAGCATTTCCCATGATTCTTGCAAGTCAATATCGCCATCTGGATAATACCATTTTAAAGAGATATTATGGTCAGCTTCAAAGTATTCATCTAATTTTGAGATAATTTCCCTCATCATTTTGCTACTGGAAGTGTTAAGAAACTCAATATTAATTTCCACATTCAGTGATTTTATTGAATCTAAGAAATATTCATCAATCTTGTCTAACAATGGTTTAAATGTATCATAGGAGTTTTCAGGATAGGTATCCCCCTCCATTTTGAGATTACCTTTAGCAATATCAAATTCTATGTATGGTGTATATTTTGTTGCTTCAACGATATAGTTTTTCATTTTAGTCCTCCACTTGCACAAATATTTTTAATTCAAAGAATATCTTATTAGTATCTAACTGAGAGAAGTTATATTCTATCGGCCTATCGGATTTTCTTGCTACTTCAAATAATCCTAAACCGGCACTCCCGTCCTCAGAAATAGGATGTTTTCTTAATTGAGTTTTATAGCTCTCTTGTAAGTCTTTACGACTAAGAGAATTTATAAAACTAATTTTTTTCTCAATTATATCTTTATCTTTTTGAGAAATAATGTTACCGGAAAAAATCACAAACAAATTGGCTTCTGTTTTTCCGATTCCTATTAAGCCAATCCCTGTTGTTCTATTGTTATGACTAAGGTCTGTCTGTTCCGAGGAATATCTCAGAATGTTATGAGCTGCCTCCACTAGCACAGAGAAGACCTTTCGTACCACTCTCACATCACAGTCATCTCGATGCAATTTCTCTTTAATTGTGTCTCCCAAAGAGATCAAAACCTCTTGGGTAATTGGTCCCTTATAGGAAAACTGAATTTGATTGTTTTCCATCAACTTATAGACTTCATAAACATTGAAATTTGTCTCCATCTTCCATCCTTTGTTAGTTATTTATATCTCGTTTTTTTTCACTTAATCTATCCTAATCCCCACAATACAGATATCATCTCTTTGTGGTGAACTCTTTATCATTTGAGTAATTAACTCTTGTATTTTACTCTTTATTTTCGGCATAGATTGTTGATTATTTTCCACTAAAAGCTCATACCATCTCTGAGTACCCAGACGTCTCAGTTTATCATCTTCGTTAGGATAAGGTTGATCTAAAATACCATCAGTAAAGAGGTAAAGGGTATCTCCTCTTTCTAAATCAAGCTCATGTGGGGTAAAATTAATTTCCTTCTCCCACTTCAAACCACCAATAGAATACTTATCACCTTTGATAACTTGCAGTTCTTGGGTCTTCCCTTTAACTATTATCAAATCGTGCTTGGCTCCGGCAAAATGAACTTTTTTGCTATGCTTATTGTAGTTAATAATACTCATATCCATCCCATCTTGCTGGGTATTCTGCTCAGCTTGGTGGAGAGTAGCCCCAATGATTTGATGAAGCTGATTAAGAATCAGATTAGGTTGGTAGCATTGGTGTTCTTTGGTGATTCTCTCTAAGGATGAATTAGCAGTTACAGACATCAAAGCTCCGGGAATACCGTGCCCCGTGCAATCAATTACTGAAAATAGGAAATTATCACTGTTAGGAATTTGTAACGCCCAATAGAGATCTCCACCTACAATATCACGCTCTTGCCAAATTACAAAATAATAATCAAAAGCACTATCAAGCTCTTGAGCTTGCGGAACCAATGATTTTTGGATTCTAGCTGCATATTCAATGGATTCTGTAATCAATTTCTTTTCAGCTTTCAATTCTTCATTTTGCTGGGTCTTTAATTCAGCAATTTTTTGATTATAAAGTTTTTCCTCTTGTTCTTTTACTATCAGCTTTTCTTGTTCTAAGTAGTTCTCATGATTAAGGAAATTAAGATAAAAACCACTAAAGACTTCAACTAATTTATAAATTGCTTCAACTAAAGATTCCTGCCAATTGATACCTGGAAATTTTCCCAGAATAATTACAGCAATGATATCTTTATTATCATTATATATAGGATACAATAGATGGGGCAAATTCAATTGTTCAATATCAGGTAATTTCCGTCCAATGGATGTATCATTCAAAATTTCAATATCCATGTTCATAAATTTTACAGATTCTTGAGATAAATTGATAAGTTCTTTGGCATATTCAAAATCAAACTGCTCGAAATTATCACCATAGAAGGTTTTATCTGTTAAGAAACCAACCTTATATTTCTTATTTATGCTTTTAAGATAAGATACAAAAAAAGAAGAATATTTCTCACTCTCAAAAAATGTATAGGATCGATTGAGAAAATGAATTATCTTTTTGTTTAATGAAAATCTTATGGGGTATAAAACTGGAAAAATCTTGATAATTTTCATTATAAACCAGAAAGAAAAAAGTAGAAAGAATATAACTAAGAAATTATTTATATAATCCCTCAACAAAGTATTGATATTTATCAGACCAAAATAAAAGAGAAGAATCGAAGATAATATTAAAACATTTTTAAAGATTTTGTCAATCAGAGAGACTTTTATTCTGACAAATCTATACATAAAAGAAATGAAGATTAAACAGTATATCGTATAATTAAATAAGCTTGTAGATGCAAGAAAATATATCAAATTTATAATACCTTTTTCAATATAAGTTGGATTTGGTACATTAGAGGTTAGCATTAGTGCTGTACCATAGAAACTGTCTGGAATAAGAGATATAAATAAAACCAAGAAATATATACAAAAGTAATACAAATTTTTCCTGTAAAATCTTTTATTTATACTATTTTCATGTTGAATCATAATATAAATAAACAGTATAATTGCTAGATACATTAGAAATAATATTTGTAAAGCAAAACTAACCAAGTTCAAAGTAATGACAATTATATACAGTGTTTTATTAGAATAATAGTTTCGTCTAAAAAAAGTACAGATTATAATCATTAAAATCAAAGGAATAAGCGATTTTTCAAGAAAATAAAATATTAAATTACCACTGTAAATTAAACTGATCATTGAGATTATTAATCTTACTAATAACAAGAAAACTATTAATTTGAAGTAATTATGTTTTTCTGTGTTTTTTTTCAATGCCAAAAACAAAAAAACTAAGATTGGGAGATATAGTTTCAAAAAAAACCTGAGAAACAGATTTAAAGGAAAGTCTTGCTTTTCGAGAATAAGGCTGAAAATTTGATTATCATATTCTACTTCCATCTTGTTTTGGATGGAAAAACCTCTATCTTTATATATATCAATTATCTCATTTTTAAGATCACTACCAGACAAAACATACAAACCCAAAGCCATATCTTTTTTAATTAGCTCATAAGGTACTTCATCAATGCTGATTATTCTTGCTTTATCTTGATCCAAAGAAAAACCTTGCTCAATTCTTTTTTGTAGATAAATATTAAAGTTATGATTTTGTTCTGAAGCATCCATATTTTTGATTAAGTTGCTAATCGAAATATCACTCGGATAAATCGTTATATAATCATTAAATCCTTTATTAAACCCTTCTATAAATGTACTACTACTATCAATTTTAACTTGGTTTTCATGAATGTTTGATATGACATTACTATCTTCTCTTGGTGTAGCATCATTTAATCTTTCTCTAAGTGATTCAGGATCATTGTAATCATCAACTAAATAGGAGTCTAATATATTCATAATTGCACCTGACAACATTTTTGTATCAGTTAACAATAAGGGAATAATGTTATATTCTTTCTGACTCATAAGCACAGAAAATGGAATCAATATGACAACGATGGCTATCATTATCCATTCAATAATTTTATTAATATTCATCTTATCTCCTTAGGTCAATTCACCCTAATCCCCACAATACAGATATCATCTCTTTGTGGCGAACTCTTTATCATTTGAGTAATTAACTCTTGTATTTTACTCTTTATTTCCGGCATAGACTGTTGATTATTTTCCACTAAAAGCTCATACCATCTCTGAGTACCCAGACGTCTCAGTTTATTATCTTCGTTAGGATAAGGTTGATCTAAAATACCATCAGTAAAGAGGTAAAGGGTATCTCCTTTTTCTAAATCAAGCTCATGTTGGGTAAAATTAATTTCCTTCTCCCACTTCAAACCACCAATAGAATACTTATCACCTTTGATAACTTGCAGTTCTTGGGTCTTCCCTTTAATTATTATCAAATCGTGCTTGGCTCCGGCAAAATGAACTTTTTTGCTATGCTTATTGTAGTTAATAATACTCATATCCATCCCATCTTGCTGGGTATTCTTTTCAGCTTGGTGGAGAGTAGCCCCAATGATTTGATGAAGCTGATTAAGAATCAGATTAGGTTGGTAGCATTGGTGCTCTTTGGTGATTCTCTCTAAGGATGAATTAGCAGTTACAGACATCAAAGCTCCGGGAATGCCATGTCCTGTGCAATCAATCACTGAGAATAAGAAGTTTTCTTGATTTGGCACTTGGGATGCCCAATAGAGGTCTCCTCCCACAATATCACGTTCTTGCCAGATTATAAAGTTATCAGGGAATGCTATTTTAAGCTCCTCCGATTGTGGAAGCAGTGATTTCTGAATCAAACTGGCATACTGAATAGATTCAGTAATCAATTTCTTTTCTGCTCTTAACTCTTCATTTTGCTGAGTTTTAAGTTGGGCCAGCTTCTGATTATAAAGTTTCTCTTCTTGCTCTTTTACAATAATTTTACTCTGTTCCAAATATCTCTCCTGAACCAAGAAGTTATGATAAAATCCCTGGAATACTTCAATCAGCTTATAAATTGCTTCAGCCAATGATTTCTGCCAATAGATACCGGGAAACTTCCCGAAAACTATCACGGCTTGCAATTCCTCTTGATTATTATAGATAGGATAAAGCAGATGTGGCATGTCTGAATTGTTAAAATCCTCAACTTGCTTACCAATTTCTGTATCATCAAGAAGTTCAAGATCGAGATTTAGATAGTTTTTGTCAGCCGGTTTTAATTTAACTACTGTCTCTAAACGTGAATATTCTAACTTAGGAAATTTATCGCCTTCAATCTCTTGCTGAGAAATAATGCTGATCTTAGCCTTGGGCTGAATCTTCTTTAAAAAACTTAAAAAGAAGTTACTATATTCTGTAGGATTAGTATGGTTGTAAGAAACATTAAGAAGCTTAACTAACTTCTTCTGAACATTGAATCTAACCGGATTTATAAAAGGAAAAAGCTTGAGATATTTGCTTATTATGTAATAGAATATTAATGTCATGAGACCCAGGGCTATGGTGCGAAGGAGTTGGGGGGAGTAGTCGAGGAAAATATATTTTACTGATGAAATAATTAACATTAATGTTAAGAAGGTCTTTAAGAGTATTATGAATACTTTTTCAACAATTTGATTTTTAATTTTCGTAATTCTATAAATGATAATAATTAAAATGCTATAAATCAACAGATCCATAGATTGGTAAATTTCTAGTCCCAATAAATATGAACTTTTTAATGATAAAATGAAACCATCATTGAATATTTCAATCCCATACCTTGGATCAAAATTAATGTCAAAATATAATTTCATTGCAATAATCGTTAAGAAAGTCATAAGAAAAAGGAAAATATCTTTATAATAGATTTTTTTCCTCACACCAACTTCTAATAAAATAATTAAAATAATCATTATGAAATAGATGCTTATTGGTATCCATGAAACATTCATCCATAAATTAACTGTTAAAATAATTAGGAATAACTGCGGAATATAACAACTAATTCTTGCTAAACGTTTATATAAAGTTAAAACCACAATTAGTGGAATAATTGCTACAAAAATCATCGATATTATTATCAATAATGGGTTATATTGAGTATATAAAAAAAACAAATTAGATATAGTTTTTGAGAAGTAGATAAGAAAAATTATTCGAAAATGAGATCTGTGTTCAGATTGTTTTTTTATTGCAATTGTCATTAGTATAAATAGTATTAAAATATCTAAAAAAAATAGACGAAAAATCACATATGGATGCACAAATATCTTTTTAAGCTGAACATTAAAAATATCATTGTTATGAGTAATGTTTGCAATATTTATTAAAGCTATTTTTTTCTGAATAACATCTTCATGCCTAACTAGTGAATTAAGTTGAGAAATAATTGTTCGATCATTCCCAAATTCATAACCATCAATATTGTTTATAACTATTTCTTGTATATATATAGTAGTGTCTATCACTGCTATTGAATCAATATAGTCAATAAATCTATTATTTATCTCGTTGTTAGTCAGATTTTTTTTTACCTTTAAAACAGTAGTAGTATCACTTTCAATGATATTGAACATTCGTTTCAATGGAAAACCAAAGTAGATTGGTTTATCTCCTATTTCGCTCCCCAAAAGATTAGCATAATTCCAGCCATGATTTCTTAAAAGAAAAATAGTTAAAACTGTCCCTATGAACAATAAAATAAATAGCGAATTGATTATAATATTTTTTTTTCTCATTATGTACCTGTTTGAATAATATTACAATAAATTTATATAAAAAAAGTTTTGTCAAGAGAAAAGGAAGTTTTTTTATGTTAACTGATAATTCATAATTGATAATGCATATTTTTTTATTAATCCTATTAGGAAAATTAGTGATTTGACCAGGCTTTCCAAGCCTCTTGTGGAAGCAGAGGGATATGGACTGGGGGCATCTTGCCGCCAGATTCCACAGGCTTTTCCAAGCCTGTTGTGGAAGCAGGGATGCTTCCACTCCATACCACTTGCCTCCAGAATCTTACCGAGCTGTCAATCTCCTGCTAACTGAAGCAGGGGGATATGGACTGGGGCCACCCTTGACGCCAGATTTTACAGGCTTTTTAAAGCCTGTTGTGGAAGCAAGGGTGCTTCCTCTCCATACCACCAACTGCCAGAATCATAACCAAGCTGTCAATCTCCTGCTAACTGAAGCAGGGGGATATGGACTGGGGGCATCTTGCCGCCAGATTCCA
>JAEKNW010000133.1 GCA_016838885.1 Candidatus Cloacimonadota bacterium | reverse complement strand
CATAATTTTCATGAATATATATATTATATGCCTTCAAATTCTGTAACTTATTTTGCTAGAAGAATCTGCACTCTTCCCAAAAGTTCTACTGCACCATTCAGGTTTAATCACTCCATGGATTTTCTGTTAAAGCTGGTACATAATTATTAATCCAATCTTGATTTTCTTCTCCTGCCGAAGTAACCCAACCTGCAAAATCAGGATAAGCCCTAAAGATAGGGATATTTTCTTTTACTGCAGGAACCCATTTATCTGTAGAGAAGTAGAGGGCCCATGGGTAGTTATCTTCAGTTTTGTACCAATTACCAGGGAAAAGTTGAGATGCATCATCACCTGTTCCAAACCTAGCTACATCGGCATATTCAGTAGGAGGATAACCTGCAAGGTGTACTTCCAAATCACGTTCTGTACTTCTGAATAAGAAAAAGTCAGGTATTGGATTTTCAGGTTGTTCTTCATTAGGATCGAAGTAGATTCTAATTGACATATCATCACCCTGAGTTAAGTCCATAGCACCAATATCATGGATTAGAACAGCAGTATTAGAGGCAAATTTATCAATATAAGTCATGGTTGACCAATCCCCATTATTCTGACCGTTGGACCAGTTAGTAGGAAGGGAATAAGCTACTACCGAGTTGATCATATTACCACCTTCAATAGGGTTATAAGTGGTAGTAGTTCCATCGGAAACTGCATCAATAAAGCGAACAGCTAAACCGTTATGAAGACTTGCACCTGCTTTCATCACTTTCACGTAGAGGTCATAATAAACTAATTTGTTATCACCATTAACCTTGAACTTTGAATCTGAAACATAAATATAGAGATCATTAAAGTCATAATCTCCTTTATCAGGCCAGAGATCTTCAAACATCATAAAACCACCCGGAGCATTAATTTCACCTGCAACATTAGGATTTCCAGGTTCTAAATCTTCAGCATTAACAACCCCATCACCATCAGAATCTAGGGCTGTAACTTCTGTATCATATAAGGTTACTAACCAGTTATCTAATCTTACATTACCTTGATAACCGTTATATTGACCAATAATAACCATATATTTAGCATTATTTAAATTATTGTTGGTTCTATCAGAGAAAAATCTATTAGTATTGGTATAGGTCCACGGCGACCAAGGGAAGAAACTAAGATAGTTCATGTCATCATCTAAGAAGATATAAGTATTAGTTATATATGCACCAAAAGGACATTGGTCTAATGACACTGTACTTGTTGTTTTAGCTCCTTCTAGATTTTCATTGAAATAATCAAAATTTTCAACATCTAAAGTTTGCATGACAACCCAATCACTTCCTAATAAAAGATAATTATTTATTCCATTTGCTACTATATCAACTTCCCCGGTCCCAGCTTCATTAAAATTAACTTTATGCCATCCAGTGTTTGCTTGAGGTACTTCAGTAGGAATATAAATATTGTTAGAAGCAATGAAGTGATTAATCATTCCGGGATCGATATTATTTATGGTCATAAAATCTGATTGATCATCATCAATTTCTGATTTAAAATATGGGTCAATATTTGCTTGGTAACTAAAACGTTTAGCATCATTGGTAGGAACAGTAATATTATGTTCCTTAATAGTTGTAGAAATTTCACTTGAGTAACCAAAAGCAGGGACTTCTACTATTAGGTTGTCATAACCTTTAACAGAGTTTACGTTCATTTCTAATTGACCATCAATAATGAATTTTCTGGCTAAGACCTTGCTGTTATATCTCACCACAAGCAGGTTTTTACCTGTGATATCAGCATTATCTAAAGTAACATTCAATTTGATATATTCTAAATTTGTCCAGTTGAAACCATCTGGAATATTTAAATTTTGATAATCAACATCAGGATTTGTTGAATTATCATCACTACAACTAATCAAAGCAAGTGACACTACTATTAACAGAAAATATAATAATCTTCTCTTTTTCATTTTCCTCTCCATATTTGTTTTGTTTTGTTCAAAAAGTATAATCGATTTACCTTATATTACAATATTTTTTTAGGCCATGGCCTACTGGGCTGAATTATTTGGGTTTAACATGGCCTCTTAAATCCCGAAGGGATGCAGATATTTTCATCCCTTCGGGATTTAATAGAAACAAGCTTACAGCTTGGGGCGGAGAGAATCTCCACCGTCCGACAGAAGAGGCTTTGTTACCAATAAACAATCATTATAAAATTTCAAGAAAACATGAAGATGGGCAATATTATCGACTTCTTTAAAGCTAAGCTGTTGGACAATGTGGTTTGATGCTTGAACAGTCTCAGTTCAGATTAGTAAAAAAATTTAATAATTCTTGACTAATATTTTTACATCTGGATAATTTGTTAGAATAGTATATCATTCTGAGGAGAGAGGAATAGATAATGATTATAACAGAATTGTTTGATAAAATTGTTTCAGCTTATCCCCGACGGACCGCCATCGTGGATGAGACATGTTCTTATACTTATGAAGAGATTAATAAAAGGTCCAATCAACTGGCTCATTATATGATAAATCTTGGACTCACTCCAAATCAAGCTGTTGGGGTCTTAGCCTACAGAGATAATAACTATATCATTGCAATTTTAGCAGTATTAAAAGCTCATTGTTTTTATGTTCCTCTCGACCCCAAATATCCTGATGACAGGTTAGATTTCATAATTACCAATGCAGAGATGAACTTCTTCATTGGAGCTTCAGAGAAACTTAAAGCAATTCTTCATAATCATGAAACTAAGAAAATATATCTGGATGATGAGAAAATATCTCAATTTACTATAAGTCCTCCAAATTTACCGTCAATAGATGAAAAGAGTAATATTTATATCTTATTTACATCAGGTTCGACAGGTAAACCTAAGGGTGTGGTAGTAAATCATCGGGGAGTTTTAAACTTAGTTAATTACTATCAAAAAACCTTTACTCCTCCTTTTGGTAACTTCAATGTATGTCAAAATGCCAGACTTAGCTTCGATGCATCTACATTAGAAATCTGGTATAGCTTGCTGTCTGGCGCCACTCTCTTTTTTACTCCTGAGAAGATCCTTTTACAACCAAAAAACTTCGTGATTGGATTATTGAAAAAGAAATTAGAGAAACATTATTGATTACCCCCATTGCTGAGTTGTTGTTTGATCAGAAATTCCCGGAAGATTGTGCCTTCAAATACTTAAATTTGGGTGGAGATACTTTAAGAAAATTACCTCCAGTAGACTTCAAACCCCAAGTAATAAATGTCTATGGTCCAACTGAATGTGCTTGTATAACCGTAGAGGATATTTTCCCTCACGGTTACCAAGGACCAATTACTATTGGCAAACCAATTTTTAATACTCGGGTATATATTCTCAATGATAAATTAGAAGAAGTTGAATCAGGCGAATTAGGTGAATTATGCTTGGCAGGGGATAGTGTAGGAAACGGATATTGGAAGTTACCTGAACAAACAGAACATGCTTTTGTAAAAGGAAAAGACGTTAATGAAAGATTAGGAGAAGAGGTAATCTATCGTACAGGTGATTTGGTCTGTGAAATGGCTGATGGAAGAATAGACTTTCGCGGGAGAATTGATTTTCAGGTAAAGATAAGAGGATTAAGAATAGAGCTAAACGAGATCGAGAAAGTAATCCATAATCATCAAAATATTGATCAAGCTGTTGTTTTAGCAATTGGGGAAGGCAATGAAAAATTCTTAGTAACTTATTATACAAGTAAGGATAAGCAGAAAATAGATCAAGATGAGATAATCAACTACTGTCAACAAGAATTACCTGATTATATGGTACCACAGTTTTATCTTCATTTAGATAAAATTCCTGTTACTTCTAATCTGAAAGTAGATAGAAAAGCACTGGAAAGCATGGAATTACCTAAAGAGGATAAGGCAATTATAAGTCCAGAGAACGAACTTCAATCAGAAATATTATCAATTTGGCAGGATTATCTCAAACTTAAAAAAATTAGCATTGATGATAATTTCTATTATATTGGCGGTCATTCCTTAAAGGCTGCCCAGATAGTAAATGAATTACAGAGTAGAGCTTACGATATTGAATTAGCTCAGTTTATGACAAACCCTACAATCAAAGAGCTTTCAGAAATTATCTTGAAGACGGAGTTAACAACTGATAACATTCAAATCATAGCTCGCAATAAAGAATACTATAGAATTACTAAGAATCAAGAGGACTTATGGTATTTGAGTCATCTTGATGATTCACATAGAGTCTACAATATTGTTATGAAGTGCGAATTTATAGATAATATTAATGAAAAAACTTTGTTAAGTAGTTTAGACTTATTAGTTAAACATTATGAGTCTTTTAGATCCAGCTATAAAGAAGTTAACAAAAGTATTTATCAGTTCATTGAAGCAGAGCATTCTCTGAATTGTGAGCTTGTGTCTATCACTTCACCTTCAGAGTTAGAGGATCTTATTACTCAGATTCAAGAGATTAAGTTAAGTCCTCATAATTATCCACTTTATACAATGAAACTAATAAATTTTAATGATGAACTATTGCTGTTAATGAACATCCACCATTTGATTTTTGATGGTTGGTCCATGCAAGTATTTATTGATAAGTTAAGTGAAATCTACCATAAGCTGTCTTCTCCTAGTGAATCAGGCATGGAGTTTAGTCCAATTATCCAAAACATCGACTATGCTGAATGGTTAAGAAACAAAAATGACCAATTCGAATTAGATCATAACTATTGGCATCATGTTCTTACTCCTTATGCTCCTGACTTATTCCTTAATATTAATAGGTTTAAACATAACTACCTCTCCCCTAATGGAGATAGAGTCTGGTTTCATATTGATAAAAACCGGTTAGCAAAGATTTCCAATTTTGCTCAGCAACATTCTGTTTCTCTCTTTTCCCTCTGTCTAACTTTATACCAGCTGGTATTAGCAAAAAAATCTAAGCGAAGCGATATATCTGTAGCCTTCCCCTATGCCGGTAGAAAAAGCAAAGAAGAGGAGAAGTTAATAGGTTATTACACTAACATGGTAATTGTTAGAACTAAGATGTTTAATACAGACTTCGCTAAGCTCCTTAGCATGGTTCATAAGCAGGTAATGGAGGCTATTACTCATAGTTCTAAGCCTTTTGGAGATGTAATAAAAAGTTTTAACCTTCCGCTTGATAAATCAAAACCACCTTTATATCAAGCAATCTTCGTTATGCAAAACTGGCATGGAACTGCCTCACATTCTATTATTAAATCCGAAAAAGAGTTAGGGTCTAAGACTTCTAAAACTGATCTTATCCTCAATGCAGAAGAGATTGAATCCGGAATGGAGTTTTGGCTAGAATATAACACAGATTTTTATCAGCGAGATTTAATTGAAGAGCTTAAGAATGATTTTCTTGGGCTTCTTGACTCATTAGCAGCTCCAACTATTACATCAAATTATAAAACCTGTTTTATCTTAACAGAAACCACTTTAGGTATTCAGTGTGCTGAAATCTTATTAGCCCAGGATTATCATATCTATGGGATAATCACGCCAAATGACCAGGTGGCTAAGTGGGCAAGTCAGCAAGGTATCTATTCTGCAAATTTATCCAAGACAGAATTAAAGCAACTTTTAGTAAAATATCCCTATGAATATCTCTTTAGCATTGTAAATAGCCTTGTTTTAGACAAGGAAATATTAGCCACTCCAATTAAGATGGCCATAAATTATCATGATTCTTTACTTCCAAAATATGCAGGTTTATATGCCACCTTCTGGGCTATATATCATGATGAGACCAGACATGGCATAACTTGGCACCAAGTTGATGAAGGGATTGATACCGGTAAGATTCTAGCCCAATCAGAAGTAAGCATTGAAACTAATGATACTTCATCATTGCTTAATATGAAATGCTATGAGGCTGCTATCAAATCCTTTACTCAAGTAATAAACTCTCTTGAAGATAAGCAATTAGACTTAATTCAACAGGATTTAAGCCAAAGAAGTTATTACAGTTTAGATTATAGAACAGAAGATTGCTGTTCGATCACTTCTAATAGTCAGTTAGCCAGCTGCGAAAGATTATCTAGAGCTACAGATTTCGGAGATAATGATAATCCGGTAGCTAATTTACAAGTGAAGATTAATGATGATTTTTATCTAATAGAGAAGGCTGAATTTGTAAAGATTAACAATAAAGTTGGCAATAATTTAGAAGTAATCCAAGATAAATTAGAAATTTATTTAACAGATGGAAAAATCATCTGTAATCAACTTCTTGATTTGTATGGACAAGCTCTTGAGATTGAGAGCTTAGCTAGTCATAAGATCTGGCAATCACCTAATCAAAGTGATCTTCAAGTCTATTCCCAAGGAGTCAAAAACGAACAATATTGGCTAAAACAAGTAGCAGATTATGAGCCTTTAGAACTACCTGTTAATCATGAGAAAGTAACTAAGCACAACCCTAATCTAAGCCTTGAAAACCCAGATTTACCTCTATTTATATCGTTCCTAGCCCGTTTATCAAGCCACTCGAAATTCTCTCTTGTTATTGACTTAAAAGAAAGTCATCCTCTCCTAATGAATAAGCTGCCATTAAATATTAAGATTGATTTTAATCTGACACTTCAAGAAAATATAGCCAAGATTGAGAAGAGTCTAAAAATCTTAAAAAAAAGAAGTTATCTATTAAAAACTGTCTTTTATCGCTACCCGCAACTCAGCCATTATAAGCATGTTTTAACAAATTTTGAATCAATCTTGGCTGAGGATTTATTCACAACTTTCAAAAGCAACTATCAAGGAAATCAACTACTTAAAGATGTTTTACTTATCAATCAGGCTGATTTAACTAAAATTGAAAGTTGGAATTCAAAGACATATCATCTACCTAACAACAAATCATATATTGACCTTTTTAAAGAGACTGTTCAAATCTTCCCGGCAAATATTGCTGTTGAATTTGATAATCAGACTTTAACTTATCAAGAGTTAGACATATTATCCGATAATCTGGCCTCCTATCTCTATAATGAGTATGGCAGAGATCAGTTTATTGCTATATCCACCGAAAGATGTATTGAGATGATTGTGATAATTCTAGGTATTATCAAGAGTGGAAATGCTTATCTTCCCATCGATCCTGATTATCCTTCAGAACGGATTAAACATATTCTGGAAAATTCACAAACTAAGTTATTATTCTCTGATTATAATTATCTGGATATCAAGGGATTAAATACTCTTTCAGTTAGTAATTACCGGCAATATAAATCAACTAAACAAACTTCTATTTCACTAGCTCAATCTGATCTAGTCTATATCATCTATACATCAGGTACGACCGGTAAACCTAAAGGAGTAATGGTCAATCAAGGTAATTTGATTAACCATAATTTAATCGTCAAAGAAAGATATGATCTTACCCCACAAGATAGAGTCCTGCAATTTGCCTCCATTAGCTTCGATATCTCAGTTGAAGAGATCTTCCCCTGCTTGATAAGTGGAGCAAGTCTGGTTCTTAGAAGTAATGAGATAAATAAATCCGCTTCTCAATTCTTAGACTTTATTAGAACCAAAGAGATAACTATTGTCAATCTTCCAACCGCTTTCTGGCATCAGATAGTAAAATCTCTTCCTCAAGAACTCTTCTCTGATCTGGTAAAAACCCTTGTCATAGGAGGAGAAAAAGCTTCTTCCGAAATTTATCAACATTGGTTAGAATATGGTCCTCAAGACACTAAGCTATTTAACACTTATGGTCCGACTGAAGCCACTATTATAGCCACAATTGACCAAGGTATTGATGATACTATTGGTAAAACAATGCCTAATACGGCAATTCATATTTTAGATAGATTCCTCAAGCCAATGCCCATAGGCTTTGCCGGCTCAATTTATATCGGAGGGAAGGGAGTAAGTCCCGGTTATTATCATAATGAAAAACTAACAAGCGAGAAGTTCATTGAGACATCAGATTATGGAAGAATCTATGCTACGGGAGATTTAGGACTCTTCTATGAAACAGGTAAAATTAAGTTTCTAGGAAGAGATGATGACCAAATAAAACTTAATGGCTACCGGATTGAACTTTCAGAAATCGAGAATAGTATTACCCAAAATAGCAGTTTAAAGACAGTTTTCGCTGATGTCCGCGGACCAGAAAATAACAAGAAAATCTATCTCTACTATCTTAGCAATTCAGATATTTCGAGAGATTATTTCACGAATTTAACCAAGCAATTTTTACCCGACTATATGATCCCTAGTGAATATATTAGAATCACTGAACTGCCTTTAAATCCTAATGGAAAAATAACTAAGAAATTACTACCGGCCCCGGAAGTAAAAGAGACTCATGTTAATCTCCAAGCATATAATCTTTATGAACTAAAGATTCTTCCTCTCTTTCGTGATGTCTTAGGTAAAGAAATTGGCTTTGAAGATAACTTCTTTAAAGAAGGTGGTGATTCTTTAAAAGCAATTGAGTTAATTGTCTCTTTAGAAAATGCCCTAAATATGAAAATTAATTCTTCTTCTCTTTATCAGCACTCTACTGTCAGAGAATTATCACGTTATTTACAAGACGAAAAACAAGCTGATTTCTCCATTGTTACACCTTTACAAACAGGTGATTCAAACTATAAACCACTGTTTTTGACCCACACAACCCCAGGTGATGTTTTAGGTTATGTAAATCTTATTCATGCCCTAGATAACAAAATTCCTGTCTATGGTATTCAATCTCAAGGATTAAGCTCTGAAGAGTGTCAAACTTGCTTTCTAGAAATGGTAAAAAAATATACTGATGAGATTTTGAAGATTCAACAACAAGGTCCCTTCCATATCGGGGGCTGGTGCTATGGTGGTATTCTTGCCTTCGAAATCGGGGTTGAACTAAAGAAAAGAGGCCATCAAGATATTCAACTCTATTTGATTGAGACTTGGGGACGTCCAAATACAAAGTTTAGGAAAATCAGTTATCAACTAAGAAGATTATTCAACGCTGTAATATTGGGACCTAAGTTTTGGCGTTCTTATCTAAATACTAAACTTAGTAATTTCTCAAATATCCATAAAGTGCTGGAAGAAGACTTCATTGAAAACATAACCGAGACTCTGGGTGGAAAATCACAAGCTGAAATTGATAAACTAAAGAATATTTATCGCTATAATATTGACGCTTTAAACAAGCATACTATGTCGAATTTCCCAGATGAGATTAATCTTTTCTTAGCTGAAGAACCATTAGAAGGTTTAATCCCTGATCCTAAATATGGGTGGTCAGGAATGGTCTCAAAAATAAATTACTACTCTGTTAAAGGTTCTCACACAACAGTTTTGAAACATCCTTTTGTGGAAGATATCCCTGGAGTTATCTCGAATATTCTCTTAAGCTCCAGAGGAGCGAAACCTTTGTAGATAAGGAATGTAAGCCTCTTTTGTCGGACCGCGAGCACCCTTGCTCGCTCCAAGCTGAAAGCTTGGAATCTAAGCTCCAGAGGAGCGAAACCTTTGTAGATAAGGAATGTAAGCCTCTTTTGTCGGACCGCGAGCACCCTTGCTCGCTCCAAGCTGAAAGTTTGGAATCTAAGCTCCAGAGGAGCGAAACCTTTGTAGATACGGAATGTAAGCCTCTTTTGTCGGACCGCGAGCACCCTTGCTCGCTCCAAGCTGAAAGCTTGGAATCTAAGCTCCAGAGGAGCGAAACCTTTGTAGGTTTAGGTTTATCTAATGTGAATTATTAATAGGAATAATTATCGAAAACAAAGTTCCTGACTCTTTATCAGAATGAACACTCACTTCTCCACGTAAATAATTCTCAGTTAGCATTTTAATACTGTAAGTACCTAAACCTCGATTGTTTCCTTTGGTGGAAAAAGAGCGATGGAAGAGTTGAAGTCTTATCTCTTCCGGGATATATTTAGGATTATGCACAGAAAATAGCACAGATACATCGTTTAAATTTCTGCATTGAAGATCGATAGTATCCCCACATCTGGAAGCTTCAATAGCGTTTTTAACCATGTTAACCAAGACTCTTTTCAGTAATACTTCCTCTGTGTTGAGAATTAGATTATCGATTGAAGTAGTAATCTCAATTTCTTCATCAATAATGTAATGCTTACATGTTGTTACTACATCATCTACAATCTTTCTACTAGATATTTTATTAGCTTTGGCTTCCCATTCGCCCAATTCAGCTCTACGAATTTCCTGCTGAACAGAAATCTCTTCTATCAATTGATGAGCAGTTGGGGTTAATAAGTTTATGAGTTGGTCCTTCATTTCAGGATCATCTTCACTACTGATAAGTTCAGTGCTAGAAACGATTGCAGCTGCAGTATTACGAATATCATGCAAAAAAGTTTTTTCGATATAAAGAGATTTATTTAAGGCACTGATATCTAGAAGAGAGAAAAGCGTAAGCTCCTCAGAATCAAGAGATAAAGGTGAAGAAGAAACTTCTAAATCCATAGCACTAATCTGCTTGTTATGATTAATCAATAATCTGCATTCTTGGACATCCTTTTTTCCAAAGTGAGAATTTCTGATAGACTTAACAGCTCCACAATACTTGCAAAATTCAGAATTCCCACATCCTGCCTGGTCAGCCCAAGCATGTTGACACGAGAATAGTTCTCCCGGACGTGTTCCCAGAATTTTCCATTCATCCTCAAAACCAAGATCATCCTTAAGTTTTTTGTTAAAATAAACAGCTTGTCTAGTTTGGTTCAAAATTAGAATCCAAATGGGCATATCATTAATAATCTTCACTAGCTCTTGGTGTTGAGATACAAGATTATAAATTCTTTCAATCTCACCATTTTCTACTCTTTCTTGATAATTATATTCTGTCATCACTGTCCTTCCTTGATAATCATTTTATTAATGTGATTAAAAACATCTTTTTTGGTTAACTGGGGATTGCAAAAATCAATCAAAGACTCATTACTATCTGCTCTGCCTTCAAAATAAGATTCGTTATATTTTGTAAAACAGTATATTACGCGATCATCTTCCTTGAAAACTACTTGCATAGAAAAGGCATTATCTAATTCAACTCTATCCTTGATCCAAGTATAAAATACTGATTTTTTTTCTTCAATAAACTGACTATGGAACTCAATCTTTTTCATATCATAGGAGAGTCCCACTCCAATCGCTTTGAGATATGACTCTTTCATACTCCAGAAGGCATGAGCAGTATATTCTCTCATATATCCTTCCTGCTTAATAACTATCTTTTTCTCTTTAGGAGATAAATAACTAGATAAGAAAGCATTGAACTTGGGGATATTTTTTACAATTTCAATATCAACTCCTACTTCATCTTGAAAATCAAGAAGCAATCCCAACCAATTATCTCGCTGAGAAACATTGAAAAAAATTCTATCTTCCTCATCGAAGGGTTTTCCATTTTTATTGTACTTATACTTTATATCCAAGGGATCACAATCTAACAATATAGAAAGCACTATTCTCCTAATCATATAAGATAATATTTTTCTCTCAGCACCTGGAGATGTATATTTCTCAGCTCTTTGTCGCTCTTCCAGAGTAGAATATTTCTCTTTCTCCTGCAACAAATACTCATATTGCCTTAAATCAAAGAGAAAGGCGTAAGTGCTAGTCTTAATATTCATGAGCATATCCTATTTTTTTACTTTTTTACTCCCCGTCATCCAACTTAGCTAAAGCTACGTAGGATGCACCCCTCTTGAAGACATACGGGCTCTATCTCTCTTATCAATTAAACAAATAAACAAATCAACGATTCAACCTAATTCTTATTTTTCTTTTTTCACTTTTCATTCTTGCGAAGCAAGACTTAAACACCCCGTCATCTTCGATGCCACCCCTCTTGGAAACATTTGCTTGAGCAAATGAAGAGGGGAT
>JAEKNW010000132.1 GCA_016838885.1 Candidatus Cloacimonadota bacterium | reverse complement strand
TAGATCTTTGAGAATAGCACTATATTCTTTTGCAAAAGTAACTTCCATAATTCTCCCGAATATATATATTATATGCGTCCGAATTCTGTAAGTTTTTTTTGCTAAAAGAATCTGCACTCTTTTCTAAAGCTCTACTGCACCATTCGGGTTTAATAACTTTCTCTCCCCTCCTCTCAGCTTTGTTTTCTTTTTTCCTTGACAGTTTATATTTTAGTTAAATAGTGAGTAAATAAAAATAACCACATCGGGAGGATGTATGTTCTACAATGGATGCAGAATGAAAGAAGTCTTTTTAAAGGCTAAGAAAAACAAGTTTGGCATAATTGCCTCCAACGTTGTATTCGATTTCGCAGTCAGACCTATAATTCAAGGTTACATGAAGCATAACTCTGACGGATTATTACAGATGAGTTCCGGAGCTGTTAAATATGCAGCCGGAGATTCACAAGACATCTATACAGGTGCTCATTTAATTTCTAATACAGTCAAGACTTTTGCGAGTCAGTTTAAAAACGCCGGTGTTGGTCTACATATTGACCACGCAACTCCGAATTACATGGATTTCGTAATTTATTGTATTGAGCATGGCTTAGTATCTTCAGTAATGATCGATGCTTCTCATGAAAAATTTGAAGAGAATGTTAGAATTTCTAAAGAGATAGTTACGGTAGCTCATCGACATGGCGTTATTGTTGAAGGAGAAATTGGCTATATTAAAGGGACTGAAGATGAAATAGTCTCTGATAAGGAGTTATATACTTCTCCGGAAGAAGCTTTAGAATATGTATCAAAAACAAATGTTGATCTCTTTGCTGCCTCAGTTGGAACTAACCACGGCGTTTCTAAGGGTTCAAAGATTAAACTCAATTTAGACCTCATTAAAGAGATTGATAATCTTCTTATAGCTAATAACTTAGAACGCGGTATAGTCCTACATGGTGCTTCAGGCTTAACAGATTACCAACAGCAAACAGCAATCGCTAATGGTGTAGTAAAAATCAACAAAGATACCTGTTACCAAATGGATGCAGCTGAAGCTGTAGCTAAATTCTGGATGGAAAACTCTGATTCTATCATCCCACCTACCGGCATTGACCCTGAAGAATTTATGCCTGACAAAAAGAGATTTGACCCTCGTAAATGGATAATCTTAGGTGAAAAAGCTCAGCAAAAAGATGTTGAAGCCCTAGTTATCATGAGTGGTTCAGCTAATAACTCAATCTTATTATAATATTATCAAGGAGATATAAATAAATGAAAAAAGTCGCTATAAATGGATTCGGAAGAATCGGCAGATTAGTAATGAGAGCTATTTTAGCTAGTCATACAGACCTTATGGAAGTAGTAGCTATCAATGATTTAACAGATGCCAAAACTTTGGCTCACCTCTTCAAATTTGATTCAGTTCACAAACAATATGCAGGCAAAGTAGAAGCTAAAGATAACTCAATAGTAATTGATGGCAAAGAGATTCATATCTATAGTGAGAAAAATCCTGAAGCTCTTCCTTGGGGAGAATTAGGGGTAGACTTAGTATTTGAATGTACCGGAATATTTAGATCAAAAAAACAGTGCCTAATGCATATCACCGCAGGAGCTAAAAAAGTTGCCTTATCTGTTCCGTCTAAAGGTGATGTCGATGCAACTATCGTTTTAGGTGTAAACGATGAGACTCTTAGAGATGAACATAAGATAGTTTCAAATGCTTCTTGTACAACAAATTGTTTAGCACCTGTAGCTAAAGTTCTGCATGACAACTTCACCATTAAATCAGGTCTTATGACTACAATTCACTCTTATACTAACGATCAAAAAATCCTTGATTTACCTCATGATGATCTTAGAAGAGCAAGAGCTGCAGCTGTCAATATGATCCCTACAACTACCGGTGCTGCCAAAGCTATCGGCTTAGTTATTCCAACTTTGAAAGGCGTGTTAGATGGTATGGCTGTTAGAGTCCCTACCCCGGATGGTTCTTTAGTTGACCTAACAGTTACCTTAGAAAAGAAAACTACCGCTCAAGAAATAAACTCATTAATGAAGAAAGCTGCAGAAAACGAAATGAAAGGCATTTTAGAATACTCTGAATTACCTTTAGTATCAACTGATATCGTTGGAAACCCTGCTTCATCAGTCTTTGATTCTGAACTAACATCTGTCCAAGGTGATTTAGTGAAAATTATTGCTTGGTATGATAACGAATGGGGTTACTCTAATAGATTAGCTGAATTAGGTAAGAAAATGGTAAGCTTCTAAAGCTAAAACAGAATATATAACTAACTAAGGAGTCTAATTTCGGACTCCTTTTTTTTGGTAAATCCCACATTGCTAAGACCATTTGTACATACCCTCCGACAAATGGACCGGTCTATTTGTCGGTTAGTGTGTACAAATAGTACTTGACATTTTTAGTAATATCATTATTTTGTATAAGTGAGGTGAATATGAACTATATTAAAAGAGATTTAGAAGATATTATCATAACCAAGCTTACTAATGAAAAAGCTATCTTCATTTTAGGACCTCGGCAGGTGGGGAAAACTACTATACTGAGAAGACTTCAACAAGTAGTTGATAGTAATACACTCTACTATGATATCGAATTCCCGGAGAATCTAACTTTATTTTCCTCTTCAATCGAAGACATTCTTATTAGATTACGCTTCGATAGAAAAGATGCTAACAAAATATGTTATGTTTTTTTAGATGAAATCCAATATCTAAATGATTTCTCTCAGAAAGTTAAGCTTTTTTGCGATCACTATGCTAAAGAGTTTAAGTTAATTTTAACAGGTTCATCAGCAGCCTTAATCAAACATCAGTTTGAAGAGTCTCTTGTTGGAAGAAAAGAGATTTTTAATCTCTACCCTTTAAACTTCAAAGAATTCTGTAGATTCAAAGGTGAAGAGAAAATTGCTGAGAGTATTGAGAAGTCTGAACTATCTTCATCCAACCCTCTCTTACAAATCTCATCTAAAATGGAAGAACTTTTGAGTGAATATACCCTTTATGGTGGCTATCCTGAAGTCGTTTTAAATAAAACAGCTAAAGAAAAAATAACTTTATTAAATGAAATTGTCTCATCATATATTATAAAAGATATTAGACATCTTTTCAAGATTGAGAAAATTGAACAACTCAACAGATTAGTTAATTATATTGCTTCAAACATAGGTAAAGAGTTAAACTTCAGTAATCTTGCAAATTCTATTGGAATTCATAGAGAAACCTTACAAAAATACATTGATATTTTAAAAGAGTCATATATCATTGTTACCATCAGACCATTTTATAAAAACCAACCTAAAGAACTACGCAAAATGCCAAAAGTTTATATGCTTGATACAGGTTTAAGAAACATGCTAATAAATGATTTTACGGTTTTAAACAGCCATCCTACCAAAGGGGAGTTAATTGAAAACATCGCCTTCAATCTCCTTTATTTTAAGAGGATAGATAATCAAACAATCTATTACTGGAAAACCAAAACCCAGCAAGAAATTGACTTTATTATTCGCGAGAATAGTCAAATTAAAGCCTTTGAGATTAAGTATGGTAGCAATACTTCAAATCACTTCACAGCTTTTTTAAATACTTACCCTACAGCTACTTGCCAAATTGTTCGCTTTAAATATTGCTTGAAAGAAAATGAAATCCCTTTGTGGAAACTCACTTGATACCTAACCCTTTTTTCCTTATCTCACATTTAGAGCAATGCACAAAGAAAACCCCTTCAGGTGATCTACATCCCGAACAATTAAAATCCTCTATTGCTAGAGGATTTTCTTCTGTAGCATATTTCTCTACTAATTTTTTTCTTAAACCATTATCATTGTTTTTCCAAGCCTGGTAAGTAGGGCATGTAGAACAATCAAATCCGCAAAAACCTTTATGCATTAACTTCTTTTTGCTTCTCTTCATTAATCATTTTTTGATTAGCTAACTCTTCTTCTAACATAGTATTTTTTCTTTTTAGCTCACTAATAGAACTGCCTCTTTGAGTATTTACCCAAATTATCCCAATATTTGTAATAAATAAAAGAATTATAGAAATAAACATCACTGCGATCTCTAACCAACCCAGCCCTTTGTTAGCTCTGTAAATATTTAAAAAAGCTAACCCACTAAGTGAAGTAAGCACTAAATTAATAATTGCTAATAGATATAACATCAATTTTCTCCTTTGATGAAGATATATTTCTTCATCACATCAAATTTATTAAAAGAAACTCTCTTTAAGAATAATATAACCAGAAAGATAGAAATTGCCATTGTAGAAAAAATAGCAATCATAATAGCAATTTGGTATTTAATAGCAGTCATTGGTATTGAACCACCTAGGATTTGACCAGTCATCATCCCGGGAAGCGAGACCAAACCAATGGTGGCGATAGAGGCTAGAGTAGGGCGTAAGGCTCTTTTCATACTCTCTTTGACTATGGGTTTCAAAGCCTCTTCGCGTGAAGCTCCCAGTGATAGAGTAAAGAAATATTCACCCTCTCTATTTTTAAAGTAATCGAAAAATGTATTAGTCGCAATAATATTTCCTTTAAGGGAGTTACCCAACAACATCCCTGAAATTGGAATAAGATATTTTGCATTAAAAATATCAGATATTTTAACAATAAAGAAGTTAAAATAAGCTATGTTAAAGAACAAAGATATGGCCAAAGCTCCTACTATAGGTAAGAAGAAAAGGCGTTTACACACTCCATTTGAGTTAATAATACTAAAGGTAGAGACAATAATCATCACAAATAGCCAAGCAATATTAAGCAAGATATTATCCCATTCAAAGATATATTTTAAATATACTCCAACTAAACCAAGTTGAATAGACATTCTCAAGACACTCAAGATACTCTCTTTGATTAATTTCACTTTCGTGATGTAGAGAATCCCAATCGGGATCAGCAAGAGTAAATAGGCGAATAGCATAGAATAGAAGTTTAAATCTTTAGCTCCCATCTTACCACACCACCTTTCTTAGGTCTTTTTCTTGCCAGACTTCATCATGAGAGACTACGATGATAGTTTGCTTCATCTTAAGAAAATAATTAGTTATAAACACTTTTAACTCACTATTCAAAGCTGAAGTAACCTCATCTAAGAGGAAGATTTCTCTATTTAATAACTGCATTATCAAAATCCCTATTCTCTGTTTTTCTCCTCCCGAAAGTGAGGAAGTATCTTGAGCCAAGGTATCTTTTGGTAAAATTAAATCCTTTAACATCCCTTCTACACTATCTCTATTATAGCTGATATTCTTATTTGATTCATAAGCTAGGACATTCTGAATAAAGTCTTCGACTTTCATTTTTGGAAAAGATATATCTTGAGGCAGATAAGCAATCTTTCCTCTAATCTCTTTAACATTTTGAGCTGAGAGAACTTTATCTTCAATAATGACCTGACCTGAATCCGGCTTAAGAAATCCCATAATAATTTTAAGAAGAGATGATTTTCCCTTACCTGAGGGAGCATTAAGTAATATTTTCTCCCCATTCTTAATAGTTAAAGAGAAATCAGAAAATATCTCTTTATTTCCAAATCGCAGATTAATATTCTCTAATTTAATCATATCTGCTTCCCGGGAATTTTATATCTCATAGTTAAAAAGGTCTTTTATCTGATCAACAGACATAGATTTTAGGACATTTTCATTATTTTCAATTATTTGTTCAAAGAGTTCTTTCTTACTATTTTGGAGAGAGATAATCTTTTCTTCGACTGTCCCCTTAGAGATTAACTTATATACTTGAACTTTTTTGGTTTGACCTATCCTATGAGCTCTGTCAATTGCTTGATTTTCAATCATGGGATTCCACCAAGGGTCTGTCAAGATTACTGTATCAGCAGCCGTTAGATTTAGTCCATACCCACCTGTTTTAAGGCTAATTAGAAAGACTTTTATCTTAGTATTATTATTAAAGTTCTCTATATGACCTTGTCTATCTTTAGTTTTTCCATCTAAGTATTCATAAGGGATACCATGTTTCTCTAACATCTTTTTGATGATTTGCAGCATGCCAATAAACTGACTAAAGATTAATATTTTCCTATCAGAATCAATAGCGTCCAAGACTAACTCTTGCAAGAGTTCAATCTTACTGGAAAGAGCAAAATCATCTTTAATAGATTTTTCTACTAAATGAGGGTGGTCGCAGATCTGTCTTAGTTTCATTAATGCTGTTAAAATATTGATATAGTTAATCTTTTCTGAGTTATCAGGATTAAAATAAGATTTAGTGATATTATCAATCAACTGCATATAGACTTTTTCTTGTACCGGTGATAATTTACAGAAGGCTATTTGCTCCTGTTTATTAGGTAATTCTAAAAGGACATCACTCTTCTTTCTTCTTAAAATAAAGGGAGAAATCATTTTATTCAGATCTTCTCTTCTATCAATATTCTCAATACCGCTGAAGGTTCTTACAAATCTCTGTTTGTTCATCAAGTAGTTAGGAAGAAGGAAATCAAAGAGAGACCATATTTCTGAAATATCATTCTCTAATGGTGTTCCTGTAAGAGCAAGCCTATGTTGAGACCTTAACTTCTTAATTGCCTTAGTTCTCAAGGCTGAAACATTCTTGATATGTTGAGCTTCATCTAAAATCACATAATAAAACTCCTTCTCGCCTAAGAATTCAATATCATTTTGAATAATGGAGTAGGAAGCAATCAGGATATCAAAATTTACTTTTTCTAACATATCTTGTCGTTCTTGCTTGTTTCCTTCATAAATTATGAAAGATTTATCAAGTTTGAACTTCTTAAATTCAGCTGCCCAGTTATAAATCAAGGTTTTAGGACAAATTATTATGCTCTTTTGTCCTGCAGGTACTTCAGACAGGACTGAGATAGCTTGAATAGTCTTACCAAGTCCCATTTCATCTGCTAGAATCCCATTTAATTTATAATATTCAAGCATCTTTAGCCACTTATATCCTGATTTCTGATAAGATCTCATAATGTGATTAAGGAAAAAAGGGACTTCTGGTGAATTCTTTAATTTACCGGAGATTAAATCTCTGGACATAGAATCTATATATTTATCACCATAAAGTTTTATGGCAGGGTTATCATTGACTAATCTAAAGAAATAAGGGATATTCTCATAGTGCATGGAATATACTTGGTCTTTAGTAATCTCAGATTTATTGAGCAGATTTTCCATTTGCGTGAATACTTCTTTATTTTCAAAGAAAATCAACCTGCCATCTGCTAGAGTCATAAACTTCTGTTTGGAGTTAAAAAACTTCTTAAGCTCATTATGAGTAAAAGCAAAGTCTTTATATTTGTAGGTTACCTCGTATTTAAACCAGTTAATCTCTTCTTTAGCTTGAGTCTTGATTTCGGCTTGCAGATTCACTTTATAAACAAAATCTTTTTTTAGCTCATCAGACAGCTGAATATTCCAATCTTCATTAGATAATTCAAAGATAGCTTTCTTCAAGAGGTCGATACTCAGGGCTCCTTCAAAATAAAGCTGTGAATTACTCTCCAAGCGTTGATATTGAGGATTAGGAAGTTGGTCTAAAAATTCAAATACTTCACTAAATACAAGAGGTGGGATATAAAACCAAGCCTTTCTTTTAGGTGCATATTCATAATTTATTAAGTTAGCATTCAATCTAATAATAGACAAGGGAATTGAAATATCCTCATCATAGACTAGTCTCCCGTCCATCACAACAGCATCACCCTCTTTACTTAAGTGAAAATAGATCTTAGGCCTATTATCAAAAACGGCAGGTAATTCTATCTCTTCATCCATATCTAAATAATAATTAGAGAGTGAAAGTTGTTTAGCAACTATGGCGTGGTAATAAATTAAATCTTTAGTCGAGAGTAGAATTCCAGCTTCTAACATCCCCTTGAAAATTGAGCTCTTGAAAGGTAAATCTACTTTATATAAGTCATTTCTAAAAAATACATATATTGAGTTAAAATAAAAGATAGCAGAGACATCTTGCCCTAATTCAGCTTTAAGAATTGATTTCTCCGGAGATAGCTTTTGAATGATAAAATGAATAGGGAGTTTGTTATCTTGCCAGATAATCTTATCTCCTGTTTCAGCTATAAATATTTTATCTTGTAATAATCTTAAGTGGGGTAAGATATGATTTAAGTTGTTTTTATAAATACTAAAGAAGTTATTTTTACTGCTATAAGAACACTTGCAGTTGTTTAACTCAGCCAAGAATATTAATTCTTCTTCACGGAAAACATTCATCTGTTTTTCTGCTTTTTGAATATCTTTAGTACTTGTCTTTTTAATCTCCTTTCCTGCTTTTAGGTATGAGATAAGGCGAAGATCATAGTCTTCATAGCCATGAAAATAGAGTCTGAGCTTGTCTGAATTTGGATTAAACAATTCAGAAATTGTAATATAAGTCTTGGCATAGCGAGCTTGAAAGTTCTCATCATATTTTAAATCAGAACGACTATAGACTTCCACCAGGTCATCATTCAAGACCTCATCTGATAGATATTTATAGGCATAATCTAAGACTGTTAAATAGTGATTACAAGACTTATCTAAATCCTCAGAACAATAATGCTCCAATATTGTCGAATGTTCAGCATCATATTTAATTCTTACTATTCCAGAAAAGTACTTCTTCAAATGGTTTTGAGCAAAGAAAATGAAATTATAGTTTCCTTTCTGATCTATACTCTTCCAAAATAGAAGGTCATCCTTCTCAGTCTTTATCACGTTATCCCGAAAATACCAAGAATTTGCATGAATATTATACTCTTTTCTAAATAATTTTGCCATATTTTTTTACCCCAACAGCAAATATAGAATTAATGATTAATTTGTAAAGTTATTTTTTATCGATTTGAAAAGATTTAGCTCCAGAGTGGAAGTAAGGGTGCTTCCACTCCATACCTCCTGTTCTCAATCACTACACCGGCTGTCAATCTACTGTTTGCCGAAGCTGGGGGGATATGGACTGGGGACCACCCTTGGCGCAAGATTTACCAAGCTGAAAAGCTCGGTTGTGGAAGCGGGAAGCTTCCACTCCATACTACCCTTGGCGCCAGATATTACTGGCTTTTTAAAGCATCTTGTGGAAGGAGGCTTACACCTCCCCCTTCTATTTTTTCATTCTTTCAGCTAAAGTTATGGAGATAAAGGAAGCAACATCAGTAGAGTAAGATCCTGTTCCAAATCCGGCATCATAGCCTAGCTCAACTGCTAATTCATGACTTAATCTAGGTCCGCCACAGACAAATAACATCTTATCTCTGAGACCTTCAGCTTCTGCCATCTCCATTAATTTAGTCAAATTCTTGATATGAATATCTTTTTGGGTAACTATTTGGGAGACTAAAATAGCATCAGCATTTTCTTCTCTGGCTTTTTTTAATAATTCTTCACAAGGAACCTGAGCTCCCATATTGATAGCATTGATATTTCTGTAACGTTCTAAGCCATAACGATGATTATAGCCCTTCATATTCATAATAGCGTCAATTCCTACTGTGTGGGCATCACTCTCGATGCAGGCTCCAATTACAGTAATAGTCCTTCCGATCTGCTCATCAATAAAATCTTCATTTTCATACATATCCATGACGTTAGTATCAACAACTTTTACATTGATCTGAGTTAAATCCACTGAAGCACTTGTGTTTCCATAAGCAATAAAGTGAGTAAATCCTTCATGCAAATCATTCATATAACAGACATCAATATCATCAACACCCATTTTTACAAGAATTTGACGGGCAGCTTCTTTTCCTTGTTCATCGCAAGGGACAGGAAGTGAAAATGAGAATTGCATTCTTCCATCATTTAAAGTATCGCCATAAGGACGAATCTGGGTTTTATCTATTTTACTCATTCTGACCTCCTATTTATTTAATCCTAACTCTTCTTTCATCTTTTCCATAAATGGATTAAGGTAGTTTTCATCACGCTGAAAAACCCCTTCTAATCCCTTTCCTCTCTCTTCCGGACGCTTAATATCGGCAAATTCACCATTTCTCATAGCATTAAATAAGCCCTGTTCTGAAACTCTTTGTAAGAATTTAGTAGCTTCATCTAAAACTTCATTTGCTCTGCTATTTATAAAGCCGTCAGGATCTAGTGTTATCTCTTTAGCAAAATCTTTAGTAGCTGCAAAGAGATAATTAGCATTTTCTATAGCTAAAGCTCTGTCTGCCAAATGTGGAGTATGAATAGCCTCTGTTAACATACCTAAAAGCTGAACACCTTGATTAGTTACTTGTCCGATAAAATTAAACATAGCATCCATAAGGTTAGTTTTGAAGATATTACCTGATGCAAATTTAGTTGGAGGCATATACTTAGTAGGAGCTGTTGGGAATAAAGTACTGGTAAGAAGAGCATGAGAAAGCTCATAAGAGAAAGAGTTTTCTATGGTTGGGTCTATTTCATGAGCATGACCTAATCCCATTTTCTCCGGTTTCAAACCTGAAATATAAGCGAATTGCTCATTAATCAGCTGGGAAGCTGTTACAGTGTAAGCTTTCTCTATAGCATCAGAAGTAGTAAGATAGTTGTCTTCACCTGTCTGAATCTCAATCCCGGCATAAGCATTGATCATTCTGGAAAAATACTGGTCTAAAATAGTTCTTTTAGGGTTAATATCTCTGAATAATATACCATACATAGCATCATTAAGCATGACATCAAGCCTTTCTATAGCTCCCATTGCTGCGATTTCAGGCATACATAATCCTGAAGCATAATTTGTTAAAGAAATATATCTTTTAAGCTCATCCCCCACTTCATCAAGAGCCTTTCTCATAATCTTGAAATTCTCTTGAGTTGCAAATGTTCCACCAAATCCTACTGTTGTCGCACCATAAGGAACATAATCCAAGAGTGATTGAGCTGTTGACCTAATCACAGCTATGATATCAGCTCCCTGTCTGGCTGCAGCCTTAGCCTGAGTTACATCTTCATAAATATTACCGGTGGCAACAATTACATAAAGAGCAGGTCGACGTCGCGGACCATACTCAGCAAACTTATTATCTCTAAAGCCTTTCTGTGCCTTGATATGAGCTAATGATTTAACTACTAACTCATCTAATTTGGCTAAAACTAACTTATCATCTGCTTTCTCAACTTGTGATAAATCTAAATCACCCTGAGCTACAGCATCCCCTACTTCCTGAACACTCATCCCCTTGGCAACCATAGCATTAACTACCCAATAGGCTACCCCACGATTCAAAATGTTCTTCTCTTTAAGATGATCTACTACTAGATTAGGAATGGGCTCTCCACCCTCTATTGCTCCATCCATCCCCATTAATCTGAGAATGGTCCTCTCTATTGCCACAGAACTATATCCCTTGAATAACCAATCAAATGACTCTGCAATCTGCTTAGCATAGCCACGTGCTTGCCCTATCTTCTCAGGAGCGATATTTAATTTAAGCACTAGTCCTCCATTTATTTATTATTTTTTGTAAAATTATCAAACTTACCTAAATAGTCAAGGAAAATGTTTGAAGAGAAGAGATTGGGGCTTTATAGACTGGGGGCATCTTGTGGAAGCAAGGGAATATGGACTGGGGCCACTCTTGGCACCAGATTTTACAGGCTTATCAGCTAGCCGAAGCAGGGGGATATGGACTGGGGCCACCCTTGGCGCCAGACTCTACAGGCTTTTCAGCTAGCCGAAGCAGGGGGATATGGACTGGGGCCACCCTTGGCGCCAGATTCTACAGGCTTTTCAGCTAGCCGAAGCAGGGGGATATGGACTGGGGCCACCCTTGGCGCCAGATTCTACGGGCTTTTTCAAGCCTGTTGTGGAAGCAAGGGTGCTTCCACTCCATAACTCCTGTTCTCAATCACTACACCGGCTGTCAATCTACTGCTAGCCGAAGCAG
>JAEKNW010000131.1 GCA_016838885.1 Candidatus Cloacimonadota bacterium | reverse complement strand
TTCTGTAAGTTATTTTGCTAAAAGAATCTGCACTCTTCGCCTGTGATACGTAGCTTTAGCGAAGTATTACTAAAGCTCTACTGCATCATTCGGGTTTAAAATAAAAGAAGCTTCAGAGGAGAGAAAAAATAACAAAGCTTCTTTTCTCTGGAGCTGGTTTTTGGTTCGGAGTCAAAGTTCTACAAAGCTTTCTCTCCTCTGGAGCAGGGTATTGGTTAGGGGTTTAGCTCTATGAATGTATGATTTCTCTAAAGTAATAACTATTATGATTCCAAGCTATGCACCACTTTCTTATCAATATATTTAGAGTTCATGAGTTTGAGTAAGCCCATATAGTCCATAGAGAAGGTAAGTTCGTCTCCGACTTTATATTTTTTAGGGTTATTTTTGAGGTCCATGACGATCATATCTGAGCTGGCACCGACGAATTCGAGGCTTTTATCATCGCACCAGATATGTTTATCATCTACATCGAGTAATCCCAGGCCGATAATGGCTCTGTATGAGGTTTCAGATGCTTCACTGGGATCAAAGTCAAAAGTTTGACCTTCCAAGTTAGTTCCGAAGTTACCTGTAGGCACTTTAGGTTTTTCGATAAGTTCGATAATTTCGACATGGAGAGAAAAAATATCATGGGCCATATCTTTGATTTTGGTATCGCTATATACGTTGGTGCCCAGGTAGAGGGTTTCTCCTAAGCGGAAGTGATTTATTCCTTTAGGGAGTGTGCCATTTAGGACAAGTGGAAATACAACTGAGCTTCCTCCTGAGACATAGGGAATATGCCGATTGAATTTAGCTTCTATTAATTGTTCATAGAGGCTAAGTTGAATTAGTTTATCAGGGTTAGGAAGAACGCCGTAGAGGCAGGAGAAGTTGGTACCAATACCAACGACTTTGATATTTTCTAGTTTAAACACTTTTTCATAGAAGTCGATGAAGTCATCTCTGAGAACCCCTTCTCTAAGTTCGCCCATTTCGATCATAATGATTATTTTATGAGTCTTATTTTGTTTTTTGGCAGCTTTAGCTAGGGCTTGAATAGTTGAAATTTCGGTATTAACGCTAATATCGGCATATTTCACGATATTTGGGACATCTTTTTTTGAGGGAGGTTTGATGTAGATTGTTTCAATCTTTTCATTGATGGCTTTGATATTTTTCAGGTTAGAGATTCTTGAGTCGCAAACTTCGGTCATTCCCAGGCTTAACAATTCATTAAGAAAGTTTTTATTTCCGCAGAGAACTTTAGTAACAATAGACCATTTGATGTCATTCTCGGAGAAAACTTTATCAAGATATTCGTAATTATATTTTAAGGATTCGACATTCATCTCTAAGTAAGCCATTATTTTGCCTCTCTCTGGTATCTCATTTCTAGGTATTTATTGGTGAATCCGATTTTTTCGTATAAGAATTTGGCAGGGTTGTCTGGTTCAACGTGGAGGGCAATGTTTCCATGGCAGATTTCAACAGCTTTATTCATTAATTCTTTACCTAGTTTTTTACCTCGGTAGTCATGATGAACAGCTATATAGACAAGAATATTCTCGGGGATGTAGCCATTCATGCCGGTTTGGTTGAGTACTACTGCTCCGACGATTTGATTATCTAAGTATTTAACGATAATCTTTCCTCCGAAAGAATTCTCAGTAGTGAGGGCGAAATCCATGGCTTTTTTGATATCTTCTAATTTATCGCCATACTCTTCAAGATGTTTTTTTAAAAAGTTGGCAATTTCCGTATACTCTTCATCCGTAGGTTTTTGATCTGGTGTAAAAATAGTTACACTATTATTCATATTATCTCCTTTATTATTTTATTAATAAATTATAATAATATAATAGTCAATAAGTTAGCCATGTCAAGGTTTTTTTTAGTTAATTTTCTTCCAATAAAAAAGGAAAATAGCTTGGATAAATATCTGAAAAGCCACTGCAGTTAAGATGATTAACAGTAGATAAGAATAGACTTCATTCATGTTGTAGAAGATTCGAGCATTATTAAAGAGGAAGCCTATTCCATCTTGGCAACCTACATATTCTCCTAGGATGATGAGTTTGAGAGAAAGAGCGGTGCATACCAGAAAGTTTATCTTAAAGACAGGGTAGAGTTTAGGGATATAGACATTGCTTATGATATCTTTGATTCCCCCTCCAAAAACATTGACTACTTCCACTAATTCCTTGGTATGGTCTAAGAGTGCATTTACTGTATTAGTGGCAACAATAGGTGTAATCATGACGACTATCATGCCAATAGGAACAATAGATCCTACTCCGTAAAAGAGAATAAAAAAGGAACCGATTATTACGCCTGGGACAACTTGCAAGAGGGAAAGAATATTCTCAATATAATTATTTATCTTAAGAATAAATGACAGAATCCCGATAACTGTACCCAAGAAAAATGAGATAAGAAAGCCAATAAGAAGTCTATACATGGTAAGATAATAGTGGTGTCCTACGGCTTTATCCTGCCATAAATCTGAAAAATTGGATATTATTCCCAAAGGTGAGGGGACAATATAGTTCTCATAAAAGAGAGAAGCTATTAACCAAATGATTAAGATAGTTAGCAAGCCAAGCAGGCTCTTTTTAATTGAGGTCCAAAACTCTTTCAGCAAGGTAATTTTTCCTATCAATGAGGTTATAAAGTTTAGTAATTGAGTTATTCAAATCTTCTCCGGCTAAATAGAAGTAAGATGTTCTTATTATGGTTTTAGGAGTATAAGCTTGTCGATTAGGAAAGTCATCAGGTAGTAATGAGATAAATTTCTCTGGTTGAGAACGTAAGCTATCGATATATACTTTTGTAAGGTAATTTATACTAGCTACATTTCTTAGGTCTAAATCTTTACTAAGCAAAACAACCTGAGTAGAATTAAAATCAGCTAAATTATCTATGAAGAGTTGATTTAAGGAGAGGCTGACTTTTAGATCGAATTTATTTTCAGCAAGGGAGGCAAAAGGTTCAGGAAGCCAAACTAATAGATCGGAGCCTTGTTGAAGAAGCTGAAGTGAAGTATCAAAAGCATTGTATTGAACAGAGTAATCTTGGTTTTTGAAGAGCTTATTTTTCTCAGCTATTGCAGTAAATAGGAGTTCCATAGGAGAATCAGCGAAAGGAAAAACAATAGTCTGATTCTTTAAATCAGCTAATGAATTTATTTCTTGATTACTCACCAGATGAGTTAGATTATCTACATGAGAGCTGATTAAGTCAAATTCGACTCCTTGACTACTAAAGCTATTTGCTACTGATATTCCTGTTAAGAGTAGTTGGGCATCTCCTCTGAGAAACTTTGCATTTGCTTGTGAGTGATTCAAAAAGAAGTCTATGGAAAAATAAGGATTATCTTTAAGGGCAAAATAGGTTGGTAAGGAAGAAGGGGTCTGAGGTAATAGAACATTAATTTTCTTGATGTTAGTGGCAATATCACTCTTAGATTCTTCTTTGCATCCAAGAGATATGAATATTATAATTATTATGAGTAAAGTAATTAACTTTTTCATAAATTCTCCTTAAATTAATAGATTTTAAAATATGATAAGATATAGTTTGACAAAGTTATAATGAGCAAATATTGTCAAATTGTTTTCCAAGTATAGGAAAAAAGAGAAAAAAAAAGAGAGTTAGATATGGAGAAACAAAGAGAGAAATGGCTAGATTCTTTGAAGGGGTTGGGGATTATTTTGGTTGTACTAAGCCATTGTTTTCCACCCCAAGAGGAACTGACAAATTATCTCTATTCTTTTCATATCCCCCTTTTTTTCTTTATCTCTGGATATCTTGTTTCCAATCAAAGTATTAGTCAGAAGTTTTCAGTTTATTTTAACAAAAGATGTAAGAGATTAATTATGCCCTATTTTGGGTATGGACTTTTTACATATCTTGTTTGGTTGGTGATTGGGCGCAATTTCGGAGTAAATAAGGAGTTAGCAGTAGCGCCATTAAAACCTTTGCTTGGGCTATTTTATGGGAATGGCTTTGATAATTACTTAGTTTTTAATATTGCTATCTGGTTCTTACCTGCACTATTTTCAGCACTTATTCTCTATTATTGGGTTAGGCGAACATTTCAGAACAGGTTTATTATTTTTGGAGTTATAATCCTATCATTACTAGTGGGTTATCTCGATAGTAAGTACCTTAAGTTTAGATTACCATGGGGGATTAATATAAGCCTAATTGCTATTTTTTTTCTTCATTTAGGATATCTTAGTAAAGCTCTTTTTATTAAGTACTGGCAAGAAAAAACACTGAGTAGTATTGAATTAGGATTATTCTTTTTAGTTCTAGGATATTTCGGACAAGACATGAACAGTGGAGTTTCTTTCAATAGCCATAGTTATGGGAATATATTCTATTTCATTCTGGCTGCAAGTAGTTCAATATTTGCTTATGCTATCCTGACAAAGCAGATTTTAGATAATAGAGTTATGCAATTTCTGGGTAAAAATTCACTAAAGATATTAGCTCTGCATATCTTATCTTTTTCATTTATTTCGGCATTCATCAAATTTGGATTAGGAGGTGATTTCCTAACTTTCAAAGCCTCTACCATCGGAAGATTCACCTACTTTGTAGCATCAATCGCTTTACTTTCTCTTTATTCAATAATTATTAATCAATTATCAATGAAAAATAGGTTATTTTCCAGACTTTCTGTAATTATAAAAAGCAGTAAGAACGATAAGACTTCCTCCGAGAAGTGAATACATATCAGGGAATGAATCACCGATAATTACTCCAATAATAGTAGCGAAAAGAATGGAAGTATAATTATAGATGGATATTTCTGAAGCTGGGGCTAAATGGTATGCTTTGGTGAGAGAAATTTGACCAAGACCTGCAAAAATCCCGATACCGATTAAGAGTAGCAAGGTTAGAGAGTCCGGCATAACAAATGATGGTATCATTAAAGGGAGGGTTCCCAACACAGAGATTGAGGAGAAGTAAAAGACAATCATACTAGATGAAGCCTTATCTTTCAAGGACCTGACTATTGTGTAGGCAATCCCGGCAAATACAGCAGAAAGAAAGCCCGCTAGAGCAGGGATAATGGAAAGGTCAAATTGAGGCTTTATGATTAAAAGTGCTCCTATAAAGGCGATAATAACTAGGGTAACTTTACGAGCATTAAACCCCTCTTTTAAAAAAAAACCGGCAAATAATATAACAAAGAAGGGTGATAACTTATTTAGCATAGTAGAATCAGCTAAAGTCATGTTAGTTATTGCGTAGAAATATAAAATCACTCCTAATAATCCTGCCAATGACCGAAAAATCAAGAGTTTTGTAGCAAGGCCTTGTTTGAAAGGATTTTCTTTCTCTTTCAAAATAATGACTAGCATTAGGATAAAAGTAATCAGATTTCTAAAGAATACTTTTTCTATAACCGGTACTCCTGAAGCTAGTTTTACCATTCCACCCATCAAGGCAAAACTCAAGGCTGATAGGAGCATCCAGCTAATGGCAAGTTTTCCTTCTCTTATTTTGATTTTATCTTAATCCCATGTTTTTGAAGTTTTTTAAAGAGGTTTGATCTATCTATATTGAGGACTTGAGCAGCGTCATTCAAGTTCCAGTCCTTGTATTCCATAATCTGTTCCAGATATCTCTTTTCAAAATTCTTGACAGCTTGTTTATAAGGCAAGGGTATAAAAGAATCAAAAGTGTCTTCTTGGAATGAAATATCCTCACTCGTAATTTCTTCGCCATCAATTTGATGAAGAGTTCGTAAGATAACTTTTTTTAACTCAGTGATATTTTTGACCCATTTATGTTTCATTAAGAGCTTAAGAGCTGAACTGTTAATTGATACAGAAGAGTCAGTTGTCTGATTATATTTTGTAATTAGATGATTAATAATTAAGGGAATATCTTCTCTTCTGTCATTGAGAGAGGGTATTATAAGCTGATCTGGGCAGATATTGTGAAGAAGAGAGCTAATGTTTGATGTGTAATGGCGATTATGATTCTCAGATTTTGTAGTAAAAAGTAGTCTGACATCTATCCCTGCTAAGCTTTCTCCTCCTAGTATATTGAGCTTCCGACCATACAAAGTTCTAACGAACTTTTCTTGCAACTTTATTGGCATTAAATCAATATTAGATATCAACATAGTTGATTTTTCAGCCTGGACAATGGTAAGATTATTAAATCTGTTAACAGCATCAAGTTCATCAGAATCACCAAAGAGGGCATTGTGCATCTCTTTATTAGTCATTTTACTGCAATCAATAGAGAAAAAATTATGGGCTTTGCGACTGCTATTATAGTGGATTTGTTTAGCAATATTATCTACCCCGGTACCTGGATCTCCATAGATTATAAGATGTTGATCTGTTTGAAGTTCATCTTTAATCTTAGCTTTTACTTCTTGTATTTTCGGGGAGATACCAATTAAATAGATTAGTTCATGATTGGCTAGATGGCTATTATCAAGAGGATTCTTTTGAGACAAAGCATTATGAACTGTTAATAATAATCTCTCCTCTTGAATAGGTTTTTCAATAATATCTTGAGCTCCATTTTGAATTAAATCAGGAAACCTATTCATAAGTGAGATATTTTCACTAGTAACAACAATGACGGGAATATTTCTATCTCTTTCTTTAATTGATTTGAGAGTTGTGAGACCTGTCTGATAATCTGGAAAATGCAAATCTAACAAAACTAAATCGCAACATTCTTTATCAAGGAAGGCGATTGTTGACTCGCTATCATTGCAAAGAGTAACATTATATTTGTTCTCTGTTAAAATATACTTAGTTAACTCACAAAATATAAAATCATCATCAGCTATTAATATTCTCTTTTTTTTCATAAATTAATACCTTATATTATAAATGAATCCCTATGTTAAACCCAAATAATGTAGTAGATTTAAAGCTCAACTGCATCATTGAGTGAAAAAATATGTTGTCAATACTTACACTTTAAAAATGATGTAACACAAGAAAAGTATTGATCACCCGAACTATATCACTGTGAAAAGTTAATTTAAAATATTATTAAATTAGTGTCAATAAATTTATCAAATAAATAATTTGAGAAGGAGTAAAATGATAGATAAAATTAATGAATATATTGATTCATTCATTGAATACCCAAGTGAAATCTTAGGAATTCTAGAAAAAGCTCATCAAGAAAGGATCAATGTGCAACCTAATATCACAAAGCAGGGGGCAAGGCTCCTTTATTGCTTGATTCTTTTTAAGAAAGCTAAAAGTGTTTTAGAGATAGGCACATGTTTAGGTTATTCAGCTATTTGGGCAGGAGAGGCACTAAGGAAAACAGGTGGAAGATTAACGACAATCGAGATTGATGAAAGATTTGTTAAAGAGAATGTAGAAAATATTAAGCAAGCCAAGTTAGATCATATTATTGAAGTTGTTAACGGAGATGCAAAAGATTATCTAGAAAAGGATTCTACAAGATATGACCTCATAATTATAGATTCTAATAAGCCACTATATAATAAGATTATAGATCGCTGTATTGACTTGTTAAATCCTAAAGGGATCATCTTTTCAGACGACACCTTATTTCTTCCCATGGGATATAAAGAGAGGCTGGCAAAACCAATGGATGAATACAATAAATATGTCATGCAACATCCCAAATTAGAGACAGTTATCTTACCTGTAGGAGATGGGATTACTATAAGTTTTGTAACCCAAACAATGCAGTAGACTTTTGAGAATCTGCACTCTTCCCTAAAATTCTACTGCATCATTCGGGTTTAAAATAATATAGCTAAAGATTAATCATTTAATAGGGAGAACTTAATAATATCCTTTTCAGGATCTACTCTATCTATTATTAGATTAATAAGAACACCAACAGCAAGTCTCTCTTTGCTCCTAATGTTGAATCGTTTCCCATAGGTTAATAATTCGCAAGTATAGTTGTTTTGGTTATCACTGACGACAACAGCAGGGAGAGGCTCATAAAGAGAGTTTTGTTCAAGATACTTCAAAAACCAGTAATTAAAGGAGCTTGAGTAGAGCTGAGAATATGTCTTATTAGTAGCTTCAATACTTGTAAGGAAACTCAGAAACTCTTCTTGTGAATAGAGAGGGGACTTGTCTTTTATGAAAGATGTTATCTGACGTTGGGCAAGAAGATCAAAGTAGCGTCTAAGAGGAGAAGTAATCTGAGTATAATAATCCACTCCTAAACCATAGTGTTTACTTGGTGAAGATGAGAGAATTGAGGGACGGATTAACCTGATTAACTTATCATTCATGATTGGGTCATAATAATCAGGTTGAAGATAGTGTTTATAATCTTCGTTAGGCATTTCTTGCATTCTAAAGATGAAGGGGATATTGTTTTTAGAAGCAAATTCGGCTATTGTTGAATTCATTAAGACCATTAGTTCACTGATTATTTTTCGTGAGATAGAACGTTGGTTAGTTGTTCTCAAGGTAATCTTATCATCTACAACTCTAATCTCTATTTCCGGACGATTAATCTCAATAGCACCGGCTTCAAATCTCTTCTTTCGTAGATGCTCAGTAATGTTTTTAAGAGTATTGAAGTCATGATGTGGAAGCTTATTGGATTTTTTAAGAAGTTTATCAACCTCATCATAAGAGATCTTATTTTTCACAGCTAATTTAGCTAGTTTAATACTTTTATCAATCAATTCAAATTCTGGAGTGAAGGTGAAGAGAGCAGTTAGTGTTGGGCGCATCTCCCCTTTTACTAAGCTAAGTTTATCATGGCAGAGTGCAGGAGGAAGCATGGGGATTTCACCTGTTTCCAGATAGATAGTTGAAACACGTTGAGATGCTTCATGATCAAGTTGAGAGTTTGAAGGGAGATAAGATCCTAAATCTGTAATATGCACTCCAACTAAGTAATTATCACCAGTCATATCAAAAGAAATTGCATCATCAATCTCTTTAGTCTCTTCACTATCAATAGTATATGATGTCAGATGAGATAAATCTTCTCGGCCTGATAGATCAATCTTGAGTTCATTTGCCTCTTCAATAAGGCTTTGAGGGAATTCTGTTGCAATACCGTAGATTATAGCAAATTTATCTAAATCAGGAGAAATTACATTGTTACTTATTAAAATATTATAGACAAAGAAACGGGAGTCTTGCCCATTAGCATATTTCTCTATTATTGATGTTAAAACTTGATCTTCAGGTTCTTTTAACCAAGTTAAAAGATAGCTATATATATCAGGATTAGCTATAGTTTCATTTCTCATTGCTAAGCCAATATTATCCGAAAAGAAACTATATATCTCTTGTTTCTCACGTTCTTTTTTCTCTTGGGTGAGAATCTCTTCAATCTGTTCATTAGTTCTTGGAGTAACTAACAAGCCCTTTCTTTTAAAGTGATTTTTTTCATCACGGATAGCTCGAAAGAGGGCAGACTGGATTATGGAATCAGGAGAATCAATTAGATAGGAGGCTAACTCTTCTATAGAATATTCCTTAAGGTCTTCATTAGTGAGTTCCCACAGGTCAATGACGGAAATAGTCTCTTTCGCAGTTTCTATTAATTTATCCAAAGCACTTATCGTGTCAGCAAGATCAGTTTGTAACAGTGTTGAATGCTGAAAAAGAATCCTGTTTACACTTAACTTCAGCTTTTGTTTTGAAGCCTTTTCTATGATAACTCGGTTTTCTTTCTCTTCTATCTTTTTTCCATAATGAATCTCATTAACTTCAAAATATTCTATTATCTCAATTTTTTGCATTTATTCTCAATTACTTTGCTTCAAGTGTAGCAGGTTGAGCATTAATAGGTGCACGTTTAAATGGCATTGTCATACAACGACAACCACCACCACCTCGCGCTAATTCTGAACCTTCTATAGCAATGCAATATTTATTATAATCATTTATATTAACTTTTTGAGATACAATGTCCCTAGCCGGGATAATTGCATAACCATGCTTGGCTAATTCATCCATGGTGTGAGTGTTTCTTCCATATCCCAAGACTTTTCCCTGACCTACAGCAAAGAAATTAGCCCCACTATGCCATTGCTCTCTCTCTTGAGTCCAAACATCTGTCCTTCCTCCACAATAGAGTGGTTCTAAGTCTTGACCAAGCTTCTTCAAAGCTGAGAGGAGATTATCTTCATAAGATATTTTTACCTGACCATTTCTAATTGCAATAGAGACTGTTTCTAAACGATTATTCTTTATGATAACAGGCTCATATACCATACATTGATTATTGTCTAAAAAGGTAAATACCATGTCTAAATGAATAAAAGATTCAGGTGCTAAAGGGAGCTCTTGAACTATAATATTGAAATCTTTTCCACTATTCTTATAATGCTCAATAAGATAATCAATTCCTTCCGAGGTAGTTCTTCCCCCCATCCCGATAAGTATGGTGTTTTCATTAGCAACTAAGACATCTCCACCTTCTATCGTTATCTTGTTAGCAGGAACTTTACGCGAATTTAAGGGATTATAAGTCCTAGTCTTGAAATCAGGATGATAATCAAAAATTGTCTCCATGATTATGGATTCTCGCTCTCTAACCTGATTAGCCATTTTTCCTATTAATACTTCATTACCAATAGAAATTGAGGCATCCCTCATAAAGAAAAAATTGTGTAAGGGACGTAAAATATACTTCTCTTGACTTAAGAAATTTGTTAGATTGTTCTTTTTAAGAATTACACCTTCAAATAGCTGACGAGATGTCTCCTTAGGGGTGAGTGCCATTAAAGAATTAAAAATTCTTGGCTCATTCTCGTTTTGACAAATTTTATGAATTAAATTATGTTTAACTTTCTCATTAACCAAAACTTCAGTAAGTAAATCTTTTACTTCATAAGTTGTAGTGATCTTAGAAAGTACATTATAAAAATCAGAATATTCTTTATCTGCTACATTTAAGTTTAGAATATCACTATAAAGGGCTTTTTCTGCATTGCCGGGAGTCATATTCTCAACTTCTCTGCCAGGCCTATGTAAGATGACACCTTCTAATTTCCCGACTTCAGAAGTTACTTCTACAGGGATAACCGGTTTCATAAAAATCTCCTTTTTTAATCCGAATGCATTATTTGGGTTTAAAGCTTAAGGATTTGAAAAAAATCCCTGTACTTCAATGATGGGCACAGGGATTCTATAAATCAATTCAAAATTAAGCGTTAACTTTTCCAGCCATGATATCTTTTTCGTTGCATTTACACATGCTAACAAATTGATACTTAGGGGCCCAGGTATTCCCTTTGCTATTTCTGGATCTAATCAATTTAATCTTTTTAATTTCGGTATTACAAACAGGGCAAATCACTTTACCTTCAGTTGAAAGTTCGTGAGCAAGTTTTGCCGCAAATGCTTTTCCTTTTGCCATTTATTCCTCCTAAGGATATCTAGTTATTATTCTCTTAAGCTCGTTCTATATATTCACCATTTCTGGTGTCGATCTTAACTTTCTGTCCCTGTTCTACAAAGAAAGGAACCATCACTCTTAAACCTGTGTCAGTAATCGCGACTTTACCACTACCAGAAGCTGTATTGCCTTTGATATTTGGTTCGCACTCTGCAATTTCTTGAATAACATAAACAGGTAATTCTAAATCAATGATTTCACCTGTTGGTGTTGTCTTGATTGTTACTTGCATATTCTCTTTTAAGAATTTAGCATACTTTTCCATTACATCAGCATGAACATTCATCATCTCATAGTTCTCTAAATCCATGAGTACATAAAATTCACCATCTCTATACAAATACTCTTTTTTACTCTTTTCGATTCTAATTTCATTAAAAGTTTCATTGATTCTAAAAGAGTTATCAATGATTTGACCAGTTCTCACATTTCTTAGTTTAGACCTAACAAAAGTATTACCTTTACCAGGTTTAACATGGAGAAATTCGATAAACTCGTAAATACCGTTTTTCCATTCTATTATCATTCCATTTCGGATATCAGAAGTTGAAGCCATAAGGTCCTCTTTATTTTTTTTATCTCAACTATGACAAAAAAATTAAACTATCAATTATGGCAAGAAAAAAATTATTATTCTCTAAATTCTATTATTAGCAGATAAAAAATTGATATTTTTATCCCGAATGGTGCAGTAGAACTTTAGAGAAGAGTGCAGATTCTTTTAGCAAAATAACTTACAGAATTTGAAGGCATATAATATATATATTCCTGA
>JAEKNW010000130.1 GCA_016838885.1 Candidatus Cloacimonadota bacterium | reverse complement strand
AATATCTCTGTGGTAGCCACATTACCCAGGGTTGCGATACTTTCAGCATCTTACCCTGGGCTAAACTATTTAATCCCTTTCAGGGATATATGATGAATCGCTATATTAGTGAAATATTCTCATTTTCCTATATTATTTCCACCAGACTTGAACTTGAGCCAAATAGACATTAGTTGTATTAAACCCAAATAATGCAGTAGACCTTTGCGAATAGCACTATCTTCTTTTGCAAAAGAATCTGCATTCTTCTCTAAAGCTCTACAGCACCATTCTGGTTCAAAAATCTGCATTGAAATAAAAATTAAAAAATATTTGGAAAAATAATAAAAAGCACTACTATATATATAAATTTAGACTAATTCTAATATTGTTTAAAAAGTTAGGATAAAAAGAGGAAAAATGAAAGATTATACACAAATATTGAGAAATAAAAAGATTTCTCCATCGATTCAAAGGATTAAAATTCTTGAGTTTCTTGATCAGCATAGAACTCATCCAACTGTAGATGAAATATTCACTTCCTTAATTCCCATCATTCCTACTTTATCTAAAATGACAATCTATAATACTTTGAAAATATTCTCTGCTAAGGGATTAATCAAATCTATTCCTAATAGTGAGAATGTTGGGCATTATGACTTCAATGTCTCTCCCCATTCCCATTTTAAGTGCAGGTTATGTAAAAAAGTATATGATATAGATGTTGATTTAGGAGTTACCATCGGAACAGACATAGATGGATATAAAGTAGATGAGTATAATTTGATATTAGAAGGTGTCTGTAAAGAGTGTAATGAAAGGATTAAAAAATAAGATAAAGAGAGTTAAGACATTAACTTTTTAGAGAGGAGTGCGAATGAAACCAGTAAAGATTAAAGAAAATGTTTATTGGGTTGGTGGTGTAGATTGGGATTTAAGAAACTTCCATGGCTATCTGACTCAGAGAGGTTCAACTTATAATTCTTACTTAATTATTGATGAAAAGATCACCTTGATAGATGGCGTGAAGCATTACCTGTTCCCAGAATTAATTGAAAGAATATCAGAAATAGTAGATCCTGCTAAAATCGATTATATTATCCATAATCATGTGGAGATGGATCATTCAGGGTCATTACCACAAATGTTGAAAGTAGCAAAGAATGCTCAAATAGTTGCTTCCCCTAATGGAGAGAAGGGACTTAAGGCTCACTATGGTGAAGATTTGAATATCAAGGTTGTAAAAACCGGTGATACCTTGAAGATAGGTAAGAGAGAACTATCTTTTGTCTTAACTCCAATGGTCCATTGGCCTGATAATATGGTAACCTGGAGTCCGGAAGATAAGATACTCTTTTCTAACGATGCTTTTGGTCAACATATTGCTTCATCAGTTCATTTTGATGATGAGTATCCGATGAATACTCTATTTGATGAAGCTCAGAAATATTATGCAAATATTGTTCTCCCTTATGGAGCTCAAGTCCAAAAAGCAATGACCACAGTTAAAGAGTTAAACCCTGAAGTTATAGCCCCTAGTCATGGCTTGATTTGGAGAAAATATATTCCTGAAGTGATTGCAAAATATGATAAATGGGCATCGAATAATGCCGATGAAAAGGCTGTGATAGTCTATGATACCATGTGGGGCTCAACTCAAAAGCTTGCCAATGCTATTGCGGATGGATTTGAAAATAGTAATATTCCCTTCCAAATGTTTAACCTGCAATATAATCACATTTCTGATATTATGACAGAGTTAGTGGAAGCTAAATATATATGTGTTGGTTCACCGACTCTAAACAATAATATTCTTCCCACAAATGCCAGTTTTTTGACTTATTTAAAAGGTCTTGCTCCTAAGAATAGAATAGCCTTAGCTTTCGGTTCTTATGGCTGGGGTGGTCAGAGTATTGGTTTAGTTCATGAAGATTTAGAAAAATGTAAATTTGAAATGTGGGATGATGTTAAATATCAATACATTCCTTCCCAAGAATACCTGGAAGAAGTAACTAAAATTGTAATGAATAACCTAAAAAAAGAAAGGAAATAGAAATGATAAAAGAAAGATTAGTTGATGCAATAAATGAACAGATTAACAGAGAACTAAATTCTGAGTATATTTACTTAGATATGGCTACATATTTTGAGAAAGAAGGACTTATAGGCTTCGCTCAATTCTTTAAAATTCAAGTCCAAGAGGAAAGATTTCATGCCATGAAATTCTATCAATATTTAGCTGATAGAGATGGTAAGATTGTTTTAAAGGAATTGGCAAACCCTCACCATGAATACAAATCACCCATGGAAGTCTTTGAAAAAGCTTATGCTCATGAACAGTATATTACTAAATCAATCAATGATCTGATGTCAATCGCTATTGAAGAGAAAGATTATGCTTCAGTGAGTATGCTTAACTGGTTCGTAGATGAACAAGTAGAAGAAGAAGCTACCATGAGTCAAATCATCGACAAGCTTAAACTCATCGAAGGCTCAGGACGTGGTCATGGCTTAATGATGTTAGATAAAGAACTTGGGGCAAGAGTTTTTACCCCTCCAACAACAGCCTAATAAGCTTAAAGCAAAAAAATAAATAAGGAGATTTAAACTATGGAAAAATATGAATGCTTAGCATGTGGATACATTTATGATCCAGCTGAAAACAACAATGTCGCATTTGAAGATTTACCAGAAGATTGGACATGCCCTCTTTGCGGTGTTGGCAAAGATATGTTCCAAATAGTTGAATAATAATTATTATGAAGGGTTGGCAACAACCCTTCTTTTCTAACAGTGAGAATAAAAAATAATGGATAAATATGAATGTGTTGCATGTGGTTATATCTATGACCCTGTAGAGCATAATAATATTGATTTTAAAACACTACCAGATGAGTTTATATGTCCCAATTGCGGAGCAAAGAAAGAGATGTTCCATAAGGTAGTGATTTTTGATAAAGAACATGCACCCTTTGATATCCCTAAATATAAACATAAATGATATAGAAGAAAAAGGAGATAAGATGCAGAACCTATCAGTAAACGAAGTTATTGAGTTTGCCTTAAACATAGAGAGAAATGGTAAGGCCTTTTATGAGAGTGCTTTAGAGAGAGATAATTTAGAAGATAATGCTCGGGAGTTAATTACGATGCTTAGAGATGAAGAGATTGGACATGAAAAATACTTTAAAACACTAAGAGATTCAGAAGATTTAGCTGAGTTGGTAGATCCGGATGGCTGGGAAATGACCTCATCTTATCTAGATTCTATAATAAAAGCCCATATCTTTAATAAAGAAGGTTCATCTATCAAACTAGCAACAGATGCCAAAGATACAGCAGAAATCATCAAGTTTGCTATGCAATTCGAAAAAGATACTCTTCTCTATTTCCATACCCTCTATGCTGAAACTAAAGAAGTAAAAGCTCAAAAGGCTATCTTTAATATTATCAAAGAAGAGATGAAACACTTAAAGAAACTGCAAGATATTTCCAAAGAAATCTAAGAAAATATCCAAACAAGAAGAATATATCAAAAAAACAATAGGAGAAAATTATGCAGAAAGATTATATGATTATCTTGGTTAATGCCAGAAAAGAAGAAGCAGTTACAGTGCAAAAGATTTTAACAGAGTGGGGATGCTATATTAGAACACGTTTAGGCCTGCATGGTGGGGTACTAGATGATTGCTCCCAAAATGGGACTCTATTCTTAGAATTAGTCGGTGAAAAAGAGAAACATGAAGAGATGGCTAGAAAGCTAAATCTCCTTAAAGGTGTATCTGCTAAAATTATTGATATGGAAGTTTAGTTATTCTAAGAAAAAACTAACTTGAAGAATAGCCTAATTTAAAACCCGAGAACTTCATAAAAAAGTTCTCGGGTTTTGTTTTTATTAATAATCCGCCAATTTCTCTAAGATATCAAGTTCTTGCCTCAAATCTTCATCTTCAATATCAGTAGCTTCTTTAGCAAAGTGAAGCTTGAATCTGGAGAACTGTTCTTTATAATAAGAGTTAACTGCAAGTTTCTGAGAATTTCTTTCCCATCTACTTCTAGGTCGTCTTCTTTGCTGGCTTGTGTTATTACCATATTGCCAATCATCTGTGCCTTCACCTGAAGTTACACTTGTTTTATTATTTATCCAATCATGCATCAAATTAACATAACGAGAGAGGAGAACAGCCTTTCTAATACCATTATCAGTTCCTCGTGTTGCTTGCGAGAATTTGATCCTCTCATTTACTAATTCAGGAACTCCATTCCTATCTTTGTAGCTACATGTTAATTCAATATCATTACGCCAGCCAGTCTTTTTTAGTTTGATCAGGATAATACCACCACGGGTTTTACCATCTTCTGATTCAGATGGGAAGAGGGTGTTAACTCGCATTATTTCGCCTGTTGCTTTATCTGCTTCAGGTGAACCAAAGACTTCTTCAATTTGATAATTATCACTCTTAAGGTGAAGGGTTAAATCAAATACCAGGGGAGTAACCATGAAATCAAATTGGGTATCCATTCTCTTTTTAAATTCTTTTGCACTATGAACAGAGTAATAATTAGCACCAGGGGTTCTAGTTATGTATTTTATCAATTCACTATTCAAATCAACACCAACTCCAATGAAAGTTGTGTGTATCCTATTGTCAGCATTGTTCTTCATCACTCCCCAAAGAGAATTTTCATTAGTAACATCAGTGTTAGGCATAGCATCTGTTAAGAAGATAATTCTATTATCATATTCTTTAGGATCATACTTAGGTAATTTATCATATAGCTCAGTAGCAGTATTTATGCCTGCATACATATTAGTTCCACCACGAGGGTGTATTTCATTAATGTGGCTGCGAATAGCATCCATATCGGTATTGCCAACAAGATTGAAGGGCTTAGCCAAATAAGAACTATTATCAAAAAGCACAACAGCAAATCTATCATCCTTTGTCAGATGCTTAGTTAAATCATTGATGCACTCTTTAGCAATTTCCATTTTGGACCTAGTATCAAAGTCTTCATCATCATATCTTTTTTTTCTAGTTCGACCATCGTAATAATAATTGTCAAAGCTACTGCTCATAGAACCTGAGATATCTAAAACAATAGTAAGATTAAGTTTCTTTCTTTCAAAAGAACTTTTGGTTAGATTAGAGTTGAGTCCAACACTAAGATAAATCTCTTCTTCATTTGTCAGTGGATGCTTATTTTTATAGGAAGTATAAGCAGGTTCAAAAAGATGTTTTGCTTGCTTAGTAATATTGTTATCAAAAAAGTAATCATAAAATATACCTTCGTGAGTAATATCTTCTTCTACTGGCATATAGTTGTTTTTGATATTTTCTCTAAAATTATTTATGTCCTTTGCTCCTCCTACTGAAAAACCTAAGGCATCAGAAGAATTCCTTGCTAGCCTGTCACTCATATTCACTGAACCTGAAAGATTTTGTCTAGCAACTCCACTTGATGATATAGATCCTGAACCTAGTTCTACACCACCTAGATCTACACTAGATCGTGATAATCCTTTTACTCTACTTTGAACAGGTAGATTCCCAAGATTCCTACCACTCAACATAGCACCTTCCCCTACCCTTAATTTCTCATACTCCCAATCATCTTCTTTTACGAGTGAAGTTGTATCTGGAATATCTTCTTCGATGGGCTGAGAGATTTGGTCTGTTTTATTATCTTCAATTATTAAACTTGTATCACTAATTGTTACATTTTCGACATTCTTTAATGAATCAATATCAGAATCTTCTTTATCTCCTGTTTTTTTACAACCAACAAAAAATACAATAACAAGCAGTATTATTGCTATTAATCGTAACTTTTTCATTTTAAACCTCTTTCTTAAGTAATTATGAACTAAGAAAAGAGTTAAATATCAAATCGTCAAGCAAAAAATAAAAAAAGCTCTTGTTCGCACCACGGAGACTGTTCAACCATCAAGCCACCTTTTCCAATAACTTATCTTTAAGGAAAGTTATTATATAGCTCATCTTCATGTTTTCTTGACATTTTATAATGATTGTTTATTGGTAACAAAGCCTCTTCTGTCGGACGGTGGAGATTCTCTCCGCCCCAAGCTGAAAGCTTGTTAGTATTAAATCCCGGCTTCGGGATTTAAGAGGCCCTATTAAAATATTAATGATATTGTCCTGCATGCAAGCAACAAGTCAATTTCAAAAATATGGGTAATAAATAAAAAATGTGCACTAATTGAGCCGTTTTAAAATTTAAAGTATTGAATATCAATTAGTTAATTTGAACAGTCTCCGCACCACAGTTAGGAAGAGGCTTTTATCCGTGTTTATCTGTGTTATTCCGTGGCTAAACTCTTCTTCTTCTTCTTACTTAAAACTCTGTGAAACTCCTCTTGACCTCTGTGTAACTCTGTGTTAAGAAGCTTAAAAAAAAACTCTGAAAAGATGATAATCATACTTTTCAGAGTTAAGTTTGCTGAGAGTTAGATTTTTAGATTTTACATGTAACAGTAACACCTTTTAGGGTATCTGATACAGGGCATCTTGCTTCAATTAAATCGATTAACTTTTCAATATTCTCTTTAGGAGAAGGAGAATCAATATTTATCTTATATCTAATCTCTTGGTAACCTGTTCTGACATCAGGGTTTATGCCAAGAAATCCTTCCGGATCTAAATCACCTTCGATATCTACATTACATCCTTTTAAGTCAACTCCACACTTCTTAGCAAAAGCTGCTGCACAAATAGTCATACAGCCACCTAAAGCATTGAGCAACATCTCCACAGGGTTCATAGCTAAATCTGTTCCACCTAGATCTTTAGGTTCGTCTAAACCTACTTTAAAATCTCTAGATATTCCTTCGCTATAGACACCTTTTCCTGACCATTTCACATTGGCCTTAAATGTTGTATTTGCCATACTTCCTCCGTTTGATTTATCTAAATTATAATGAAACTAGCTAGAAAAGCAATTTATTTCAGTCAAAAAAATTACCAGGAGAATCTGCACTCTTCTCTAAAGCTCTACTGCACCATTCGGGTTAAAATCAAGAATATCAATAAAATAGATAATGTTAAATTTCAAAGATGAAAAATAGATTAATTTATTCAAAAAAAAGTATTGACAGAATATTACTAGTTTTATAAGTTGATAAAACTTAACTGAAACGAAGTAATGGTCCAGTAACTCAGTGGTAGAGTATCTGCCTTTTAAGTAGAGAGTCGATGGTTCGAGCCCATCCTGGATCACCATTTGACCCCTTCGTCTAGTGGTTAGGACTCAAGATTTTCATTCTTGCAACAGGGGTTCGATTCCCCTAGGGGTCGCCAAGAGAGCTTATCAGCGTGATAGGCTCTCTTTTTTTTATCCAAAAAAAGGTTGCATAAAATTGAGGTGAAAGTAAAATTGGACAAATAAAATAAGAGGTGTATATGAAAGGGATAAATTTTTTTCTAATAATTACCGTTGGATTACTTCTATTAGTTGCTTGTGAAGATGGAGCTACTATAAAAATAACTAATCAAACAAACCATAATGTTTATGCTGAGATTGATGGAATAGAAGTCGTGATAGAGGGACAAGAGAGTAAATCTGTTTCTTTAGAAACAGATGAAAGGGTCATTTTTTTTAGTGATGGAAAGACAAAGAAGACTCTTAAGATTGAAGGAGAAACTTATCGACTTTGGGATGCATATAATGAGATTTTCCCCAATGAGACAGAAATAAAGGTAACTCCAGGTAAAACTTACAGGGTATTCTGCAGTCCCACTGATGCTTCAGTCAAGGTTATCAATAATTCTGAATATCCAATAACTAGCCTGAGATATCGCGTGAACAAACAATTTGTTACAAGTGAATGGTTTTATATAACTTATGATCCACCCTTAGTAAGTGGAGATTTTGCATATTATCATTTGGCACCTCAAACTGAGCAAAATAGGATTTACTACAATTTTATGGTAGAATCAGAAGGCGAAATAATTTATAGTATTGGAGATGAATTCCAAGGAGTAGAGCTGTTAATGGACCAACAGCATCTAATAGAAATCTTTGATTAGATATAAAGAAAAGTGTTGATTATTTTCAACACTTTTTAGGTTTTTAACCAGAATGCATTATTTGGGTGAAATAGTTTAAATCTCCGATTTAACTTGGAAGGGTACCTCAGGTAAAGCCATATCGGAATCTATAGTAAATTACTATACCTAAAGCGATTAACAAGATAATAAAGATAATCCAAGACCAGATGTCTTTTTTCTCTTTTGAAAGTTCAGCGATTACCTCTTTATTAGTCTGTACAAAGTTTTCCGGGATGTCCTTGAAATCATCTTCATGAACCAGTTTATTCCTAACTGTGGCGATATATCTGATTTTCTTTACTAAATCTGGGGCAAGTTTAGACTCAACAGAAGTTACCTTGCTGTGGAGTCCTTTACCCTGAGCTTGATATTTCGAGCTTAGGAGCTTTTCAATTTTCTTATTATATTCAATTATTTTCCATTTATTCATAATTCTCAATTGCTATTAGTCCCTTATAATGTCAAGCGTTTTCCATTTTCCATTTTTGAATCTTCTATATAAGACAAGACTAAAACTTAAGAAAGTGAAGACAAGCACCCCCCAACCTTTTACCGGGGAGGCATTAAATACTTTCAAACTAATGAAGAGGTTAGCTACTGCCAACCAATGCATGATAATGAAGGCAAACATGGTCCAATGAGTATCTCCTGCTCCACGTAACACACCCACAAAAGCCACTGTAACAGCATCAGCGAGGACATAGACCGTTGCCAACCTTAACATTGCTTTTGCCATGGGGAAAGCCTGATTAAAAGTCTCTGAGGCTTCAGCAGGCTTGAAAAAATTAACCAAGATATCTGTGCTAAAGACATAGAGGAGGAAGATTATTGCCGAGTATGCTAATCCTGTCTTAACTCCGGAATAAGCAACCTTAGTAGCACTCTTGATATCTCTTGCCCCCATATATTTCCCAACTAGACTGGTAACAGCGATCTGAATTCCGATTAATGGCATGAAAGAGACATAATCCCAGTTGAACATGATAGTAGAGGCTGTGGCTGCTATCTCACCTTCTGAGTGAAGTAATAAAATCATTGTAGTAAAAGCAGAGAGACTCATAAAGCTTTCAAATCCTTGAGGAAGCCCATACCAGAGAAGTTTTTTCATAATCTCAGGATTGAACTTAAATGATCTCATAATTTGAAAATCAATTCTATTCTTTTTGGAGAAATATATCATAAATAGAATTACTACGCCCACAAAGGCTCCAATATTGGTACCTATGGCAGCACCTCTAATTCCCAGTTGTGGGAATCCAAATTTTCCGAATATTAAAAGGTAATTACTTACTACATTTGTAATTAAGGAAGCAATGGCTGCAATCATGATGAATTTGGTTCTTCCTAAACCTGAGAAAAAACTACTTAAGGCTGTTCTCAAGAGCAAGAATATGCTTCCCCAAAGCAGGGTCGAGAAATATTCTATCTGTAAAGGGAGTTGGTTAGCGGGAATATCCATATATTGAAAGACTAATTTGGCAATAGGGGTTGTTATTAACAAGATTGGATAAGAGATTAAAGCTATCAGAATTGCTTGAAAAGTAGTAACAGCTGCTCTACTTTTAAATCCTGCTCCTAAATATTGTGCCACTAAAGCTGTTGAATAGCTCAATAAACCTGTGAAGAAGATAGTGAAAGTTGCTAAATAGACCCCTCCCCCTAAGGATGCATTCATGTGGTCAGGACTCAGCCTGGAGAGAAATATTCTATCTGTAAAGGTCATTATAGCATCGCATCCCATAGAAGCAAACATGGGAAGAGCTACCAATAACATCTCTATTATACCACCTTTGGGGTGATTGTTTTCGTTCATCTATCTTACCTCAATATTATTATACTGATGACAGAAAACTGAGAAGGTAATTTTCGGCAAGAAAGAAATAAAAAAAAAGAACTTGCCAAGTTATACATAAACCCAAATAATGCAGTAGATTTTTGAAAATCTCCACTTTTCACCTGTGATACGTAGCTTTCTACTTGGCTAAAGCTATGTAGAATAAATAAGCGAAGCATTACTAAATCTCTACTGCACCATTCGGGATGAAATGTAAAATGATTATTATAAGGTCTTTAACCTATGGGTTAAACAAGAATCCTAGAGGAGGAGTAATGAAACTTAGAATGGGATTACTTTTATTGTTGATACTATTAGCAAATAGTGTCATTAAGTTATCTGCACAAGAACTAGCATTAATGCAGTCATCTAAATCTAATATAATAACTAATTCTATGACAAACAAATTCGGAGTAATCTTAGGGTATTCTCCTCTTGAATATGGATTCTTAGTGAAGTTATATGGAGTCCCTCAAGATAATGATTTCAAACTAAGATTAAATCAGTTAGTGATTTATGTGGATAGTAATGGTAAAGCTAAAGGTGAATTTTTTGAATATAAACCCATGTCAAATTGGACTGAATTAGATAAGTATTCTCAAAGAGTTATCATGTCTTTAGGATTTACTAACTCTCTGACTAAAAGTAAGAATATGTTACTAGGTTTATATCTGGGAATGGGCTTTTCTAGCCAATATCAACAATATTTTTCAACTGAAACAGAAAAATATTGGTATCGTGAAACAGACAATAAATTCTTAGGAGAAGTCGGCTTAGATATATTTTATAACTATAAATATCTATCTCTAAATGTTGGGACATCTCTTCAATCTATGCTCAATATTGGGATTGGTGTGAATTTTTAGATATTTTTAACCCGAAGTTACATAGAGGGCAAGAGGAGTTTCACAGAGTTTTAAAGAAGAAGAAGAAAGTCTATCCACGAATTACACGAATTACACTAAGAAGAAGAAGAAAAAATTAGCCACCGAAAACACTTAATACACTCAAAAGAGAAAGAGCTTTCACACGAATTAAAACGAATAAACACTAATTTACACTAATAAGAGGTTCTTAGCCACTGATAACACGGAAAAACACGGATAAATGCCTCTTCACTGGGAGTGCGGATGACCACATCCGCTCCAAGCTAAAACCCATATAATGCAGTAGACCTTTGAGAATATCACTATATTCTTTTGCAAAAGTAACTTCCATAATTCTCCCGAATATATATATTATATGCCTTTTATGGATGCACCCCCTGTGTCCCCCTCAAAGAAGGGGAATTTGCTAAAAGAATCTGCACTCTTCACCTGTGATACGTAGCTTTCTACTTCGCTAAAGCTATGTAGAATGTATTAGCGAAGTATTACTAAAGCTCTACTGCACCATTCGGGTTAAAAAGCGATCTCTCTCAAGTAGAGTAGTAAGCAAATTATAGGACCCAAGAAAATAGAAAAAATTATTTTTATATTGTAAACAGTATTATAAGAAAAGTTGTCAAAAGTCAACTTTGATTTTTATCTGAAAGCAGACTAAATTCCACGCTTATCTAAGTGCCACAAATAGGCATTACAAAAGGGTTTTCCTAGTGATGCTTTAGAGTATCTCGATGAATCATCGGGATTTCATCGAGATACTTAAAGGAATGACTAAGGTTTCCCTAGGAGAAGACTAAGGACTATGATATTATTATTGTAAATCATATTAAAAAAACTAAGGTATTTTTATTAAGTTCCGACACTACTTGAGAGAGCTTTAAAAAGCTTAGATTTGATTGGGAATAGGGACAGCTTGCTCGCCAACTACCGACCTGAAAACGTTTTTTTCTCAGAAGTTAACCACCATCTTGAGTCCATGGTCGGCAGGCGGGCCTTCCCGCCCGCACCAGGCTGAAAGCTTGGAAAGATAACAGAAGGGATTTATAGGGGGAGGGATTATTTTCATCCCTTGAGTCTTCGCTAAAGCTACGCCTCACAAGCCGGGATTTTAAGAATATCCAAGCTTTACAGCTTGGGGCGGACAGGATGTCCACCGTCCGACTGAAGAAGCAATGTTATAATTCTTCAAACAATGTTGAAATGTCAAGAAAACATGAAGATGTGCAATATTATAGACTTCTTCAAAGATAAGCTATTGAGGAGGGTGGCTTGATATTTGAACAGTCTGTCTGGGATTTATTCATCCCTCCACGATTTATCTATTGACAGATTTTTTAGCCAGTTGCCATATTGGTAAAAGGCTTTGAACCAGAAGGCATTATTTGGGTTAAACCCAAATAATGCAGTAGATCTTTGAGAATAGCACTATATTCTTTTGCAAAAGTAACTTCCATAATTTTCAGGAATATATATATTATATGCC
>JAEKNW010000129.1 GCA_016838885.1 Candidatus Cloacimonadota bacterium | reverse complement strand
AGCAAAATAAGTTACAGAATTTGAAGGCATATAATATATATATTCCTGAAAATTATGTAGCTTACTTTTGCAAAAGAAGATAGTGCTATTCGCTTTTTCACTAAATTCTACTACATTATTTGGGTTTAAATACAAGTAATACTTATTTAGCTAAAACAATCTTCTTAGTCAAGAAATCATTGTTTTGCATAATTCTATAAAAATACACACCTGATGGACATTTACTTTCATTATTGCTAGTTCCACTCCAAATTATTGAGTGTTCTCCAGATGTTAAATACTCATTTATAAGTGTTTTAACTAATTGTCCTTTAATATTAAAAATTTGGATTGAAGTTTTTCCATCTATGGGAAGCTTGTACTTTATTGTTGTTTCGGGATTGAAGGGATTAGGGTAAGAGCTTGCTTTTATTGATGAATAAACTCCAGGAATGTCATAATCTGAATTAGGAACAGCATAGCCTAAAGGGTAAATTTGGTCTGGTGAATAATATACATGAGGTCCAAGAACATTTAAGAATATTATTGTATCAGTTCCATCAATTTGATAAAGACCTTTGATAGGAGCATTAGTCTGGTAATCATCTACTAATGTAGTAAAAGAAACACCATAGTTGACGCTTTTCCTAATTTGATAATTATCACAAGCATAAAGAACACCTGGATTCTGAGAATCTACATCTAAGCAGTTAAGTCCATAACCACTGTAATCACTTAAAACTGTCCAGTTAAAGCCATCATCGATTGATTTCATTATTTTCCAGCAATTTGCTGCAACAGAAAAACAATTAGCATAGATTAAGCCATTTCCACAAAATATAAAGTCATTACTTCCATTTAGGGCAATGTATTCAAACCAATCCATAGCATTTGTACTATCTACCAAAGTAGTTGTGAGTCCACGATCTTCTGATCTATAAAGGTATCCATTATCTTTGGCAAAAAACATAATGTTATTATCATCAGGATGAACATCTTTTAGTATCATATTTGTGATGGATTGATGGTTTATGTTAAGCATTTTTGACCATGTTTTACCATTGTCGTCAGTTTGATAAATGAAATTACCACTAGCTGGTCCCCAATAATCATGTTTATAGGAAACATAGATAATTCCTTCACAATCTTTTATAATGTTATGAATATAATTTCTAGGAGATGTTACAAACTCCTCGGGGAAAAAGATATAACTTTCAGAAAATTCAGTAATGTTAGTATCTGAAGCTCTGTAGATAAAATCATAATAACTCTCTGGCTGATCATAATATCTTTTGAGTAGAAGAAGTAAGTTATCATTTAAATCATGAACAAAACTTCTGGTTCCATAAGAACTGAAATCATTGTGATTATAAAAATAGCCAGGAATTGAATAACAATTAATTATTTCATTTATATAAGCAGCTTGTTCTTCGAATAAAATTTCTAGTTTATCAAGTTTGGCATCTCGATAGCCAGTAAAGGTTTCATATTCATTGTAGCCTAAGTATATTTCCAATAGACCACTATCGTCTACTACTGGGAATATCTTAGAGTAATTCTTAATAGCAAAAAGGCAATGTATCATTGTTAACATTACAAAAATAATCACAAGCTTTTGTTTCATTCTTCCTCCTAGAAAATTATAAATCTCTAACTTATGCTATTATTTCTTTTAAAAAAAACTGTCAAGTTGTTTCACATGTTTTTTTTGCCTACTCCCATAAGACTGTCAATCATTACGCCACCTATTCCACTAGCTTATCTTTGAAATTTGCTTATTTTAAGCAGGATTATTTCCTTTTAGGGATAAGAACATTACGTCTAAAAGTTAATATAAGTTCATTATTTTGATTATATGCTTTGGTTTCTACATAGACAATGCCTCTATCCCCCTTGCTCTGTGATTCTCTGGCAGATAGCACTTCAGTTTCAGCATAAAGGGTATCACCAATAAAGACGGGTCCATTGTGCATGATATTTTCATAGTTTAGATTGGCAATAGCCTTCCCTGAAACATCTGGAACAGTCATACCAACCACTACAGAGAAAACCAAGGTTCCTACAACTAATATCTTACCATGTTGTTGAGCATTGGCATAATCCTGATTTAGATGAACCGGGTGATGGTTCATAGTAAGAAGTGAAAAGAGATTGTTATCTGACTCAAATATAGTTTTTGATAAGGCATGCCTTATTTTTTGTCCAACTTCAAAATCTTCAAAGTAGTTTCCAAATTTTGATTCTATCATTATTACCTCATAATTATCTTTTATTAACCAAGATAAAATATATAGGAAAAAGATTCAAGAAAAAAGTTTTTTTATTTTCCTCTTTTCATTTTTCATTGTACTTTGTGAAAAGTCTTCTTTCTTAACTCTGTGAAACTCTGTGTTAAGGATCTTCTTCTTACTCTTAATTCGTGTAATTCGTCTTAATTCGAGTTAATGCGTGTGAAGAATTTCCCTCTTCTTCTTCGTGAAATTCGTGTAATTAGTGGATAGACTTTCTTCTTTTTGTGTTCTTTCTGCCTTAGTGGGCAAACGAAAGAAGGGAGCTTTTTCAAGCTCCCTTATCTATTTTTTTATCTATTATTAACTATGCAATCCAACCTTTAAAGGTATCAGCTAAGAATTGCAATCTTCCGATAAGCAAGGATATACGAGCCATAACAGTGTAACCGAATGAAGCACCGAAACCGATCATCATATACCAGATTCCAATTCTAGAGAATTTTCCGTAGAGGCCAGTATGAGCTTTAGAAAAGAAGAAATAGAACATCACCGTGATGGTTCCTAAGAAAATCAAGAATATATTAAAAGTTTCCAAAGGAATCATGGCTTGTCTAACTTGAACAAGCACCATGGAGTTCATACTCATAGTAACACCAGCACCTACCATACCCATTGAAATAGCAATGGGGTATCTGGATAGCCAACCATAATTTCTGCTAAATCTAAACCAGAAAAGAATACCAAAAAATACTGGAATCAAAAAGATAAACTTATGTTCAACAAATATTCTTTGTAATACAAATGGTTGAAAAGCGTTCTTGTAAACAAGAGGAAGTCCATATCCAACAGTTACACCAACTATAAGGTATTCAGCAAATCTGTAAGCAGGATTATCCTTATACAAAAATGAGAATATAGCAAGAGTTAGAAATACTGCAATAATTTCGCCTATTAGTGTCATGTTTCCTCCTATAAGTTTTTATTTTGTTTTTTCTTCTCTAAGAAGTAACCTATGTTACCGAGAATGATGAAAACAATGATTAAAATATGAGCAACAGATTGAGCATTCATGCCTAAACGGGCCATCTTGAATTTTGTAGGTACTGTATCTGATGTGATATCTAAGTTTGCCATCATCGCTTCTGTCGGGTTATCTAATTGTCCTTTAGAGAAGGTGAGATTATTCATAGCAAACATATCAACTAAATTCTCATATTCGGCAGCACCTTTTAAGCCGGCTGTCATACCAACACATTGCCCAGATTGAAGGTAAGGATATTGGTCAGCAGCCATAACAGCTGTAAGACCTACACCAACATTAACACCAAAGCGAGATCTGGCATAAATCATCCAAGAAAGACCTTGGTCACTGCCTGAAGTTTCATAGACTAAATTCATTTGTGTATAGTTTCTAATTGCTGTATCTCTATACATAGGCAGGTTTTCAATTCTGTTACCATCTGTATCTGTTTCCACAGCTGCAGCTATATCATCACCCATTCCTAATAAGATAGGTAAATATAAAGCAGGTGGTTTATAGCCTATATTGATATAATCTTTACCTCTTTCTATAACTCTACCTGTTTTTTGGATTTCATCTGTAACAACAGATATAGCTTCTTCAATAATTGGAGCAGCAACTTCCATGATAGTAAATGTAAAGAATGGAACTCTTCTATAGATACAGTGTCTCATAACTGCAACTTCCATAGGGAAAAGTTCCGGCATTGTAGATGCATCGTGAAAGAAATCCATAAAAATAGCTCTATCTTGTTTGAAGGCAATAGCCTCTTCTTCACTAATTATACCATCTCCGTTAAGGTCATCAGCTCTCACATAAGGAGAGTAAGAATCTATTAACTGATAGAGGTTTTCTACCGGTGTTGTTGTATATGTTAAGGAGTTAAAAGGAAAAATAAGTGGCATAATGATAGCGACAGCTATAAAGACAAACACATATCTTCGATCTAAGCCTTGTAGGTTTTTAATAAAATTCATAGTTCCTCCTATTAGTCTCCGCCACCGAGGTAGGTTCTTTCGATACCTAACAAGATTTTGAGTGATGTTGCCACAGAACCAAGACCTACACCAAGTAAGATTCCTCTTTTTGATGCAAGATTTGGGACATCCATAATCCATTGAGAAATATCTAGAATGTTGATAGGCCAGCTTCTGGAAATAGCCATTCCTAAAGGAACTTGACCCAGCATTATGATAATCGCAGCAACAAGAAGCACGGTAGCTTCAATAGATCTTGCACGGAATGATTTATAAGCGGCAGTTGCCATATAGAAGGCTAAGAGTGAGAACATTGTCGCACTAATAGGCATCATAAAGTTTCTAAAGATCCACTGAACCGGAGTTCCTGCTTGGGTACCATAGACAAATCCAAGAGTTGCTGTAACAACCAATCCTGTTAAGGTTACATAGGAATATCCCCATTTAGGTACCTTACGTCTTATTCTATTATAGTGCATACTTACAAGACTGTAAATACCTAAGAAAACAGCAAAAGGTGACATTGTTTTAGTAAATTCAAGGAAAGCAGTATAGAAATCATCTTGCATCCATTTTGCAGGAATAAAAGTCCATCCTACAAAGATAAAACCTAGAATAATAACTATCGCTAAAGGTATATTTTTTTTCATTTAGACTCCTATTTTTCTGGGAAGAAATCAAGTAAGAATGTTATTTTCGAAGTGGAAAGAATTGTTCCCACAATGATGAAAAATAGTATTATAAACTTGAAATAATCTTGAGCTTTAAGTGTTCCTAAAATCATTGGTTCCTTAGACATATAAGCAGAAGCAGCATAGAGCTCTTCACCAATGAGGGTATAGTCACAAGTTGTTATAAAGAATGGTATTTGAGTAACAGAATCAGTTCCGGCAATCTGAATTGCACCGGTAATATTACCAGTTTCAGTCATAAGTAATGATTCTGCAAAGTAAGACCCCATGTAGAAGTTTGTTGCAGTCTTTTCACGAATCATAATACCATTGACACCTGCAACATAAGCAAACTGATCAGTGGTTATAAAGAAGACAGAATTTTTATCAAATGTATCTGGTCTGCCGGCTTCAATATGGGCCTCTTTCACGATTTCCTGAGCAATGGGCATTAAGATAAAGTCTCTAGTTGGGACTAAAATTCTGGTATCATATTCAGCTGCTTTTTTAGCAACTTTTCCCAGAATGGAGAGAGCTGCGAGAGTAGCAACAACACCGATACTTGACATACCTGGAACAAATAGGATAGGTCTTCCCATTTCAGTAGCGCGACCAATAGCATTATCAATTTCTTGAATTCCGGCGATAGGTCTGATATACAAATCAACACCTTTCTTTGCTAAATTAACATAGACAGCCACTAAGATGGCAAAAATAATGGAAGCCAGCAAGCCTGCTAATTTATCATAATCAAATTGATTGGAGATTGGTGTGAAGTATTGATAAGAACCATCTTCATTCAAAGGTAGTTCATAAGAAGTAAAAAGGCCTCTGTTATTTGAAGCAAATACTTTATATGATTTTTGTCTTAAAGAATTATTTCTATGGTTCTTAACTATACCTATCCATTTTCTGTTACTGATATTATTATTCAGCTCAGTTTGAAGAGCAAGTAAAGATGACTGATAATTTTCTAAGCGTTCTTTGTGTTTAGGATCAGTAATCTGGGCTATTTCCTCTTCCACAGTAGTTATTTCTGTTGCAATTTTTTCTTTGGATACAGAGGCAAATTTACTAAGATTGAGTGATTTTTCTGTTTTCCCATCATACCATACTTGGATATCACCAGGAACTAAAACTTTTCCTGATTCAGGATCAAAAGCAATTACAGATTCATAAAGAAATCTTTCATAACTGATCACATCACTATAGTTATTCATTTTACCGACTACCTTTCCTGCAACAGTAACATATTGAGGGGATCCCTCTTTAGCATAAACCTCGTAATTGAAGGAATTTAGAGCAATGTTATTCTTAACAATAGCTGAGGGAATTAAAGCCTTTAGTATTTTATCAAACTTTAGATTTTGATACAAGGTATAAGGCTCAGTATCAGGATTATTTGTTTTGATTATGATTTCGGCTGTAATAGTATTATTATCGTAATCATCCGGAACAGCAAGTTTAATTACGTTATCTAAATAAAACTCATCTGTTTCGTAGAATGGTTTTTCTTGTCCTTCTAGAGTTAATTTAAGATCAAAAGACTTTAACGTTTCTGCTTGATAATCGTAATAATCATAATTAACTATCAAGAATTTGCCAAGTTTCTCATGAAATGAGGTCTTGGTGATTTCAACAAGTGGCTTTTCCCATACTACAATCTGAGTATCACCTTTATCATTAGGCACATCATATACATTGAAGGTAGGAACTTGTGGAAGATCTGTTAGACTAGCTGTCTGTATAGATTGATATCTACTGTTTGGGGTATCTTTAAGAAAAAGAGTTTGTCCATTATCAGCTTGAATTACTACCTGATAATCTTCAATTCTTTCAAGATCAATCATCAGTTGAGAATCCTCATTTTTTAAGAAATAAGCACCATTCTCGCTAATTATTGGTTGAGAGAATTTACCGTATTCATTTATCTGCGGATCTAAACTTAAAATAAAAGGTTCTTTCCCTTGATAAGGGTTTTCTTCTGTTGCTTCAAAATAGGATTTGGTTACTTCAAGCTCATCATCAAAAACATAGATAGCTGCTTGGCTTGAATAACTGCCTGTTGCATTTTCCCAATCAAAGTTAAGTGAAATAGGAGTAGAACCATCTACAATTAAATTACTGTAAAGTTCTCTGGCTGGTTTTTGAAGAGGATCACTAATTGGAGTTCCACTAACAACTTCTGAAGGCCTCAAGTATTTACGAGTCTCGTTTAATGGTACAACACTATAAAAGTATTCAACTCCAGATCTAACCCTAGCTAAAACACTAACATTGCCTAAAGGATAACCTGCAAACAACTGCTCATCAAGAGTTACTTCTTCATATCTACTATAATAGACACCTTTCTCAATTTGAGCGATTAAAGAGAATTTGTTATTCGCTTGAGCTAATACTTCTAAATCACGTGGATATCCATTATTAGCTGTTCCAAAATAGAAGGTCTTTTCATCAAGAGGTTTTACTTTGGAATCGACAACTAATCTTCCAGGTGAAGACTTATCAACAAAAGGTTTGAAGCCACTATCTAAGAAGCTTATTTCTTCGCCAGCAAATCCTACAACAGGATTCAGCATAACACTTCCTGAATAGAATAAAGAATCTGGGGTTATACCACGATAGATTCTATATTCTAAAATTTTCAACTCGTTTGGTAATGGCTTCCATTTTAGTAATAAGCCACTACCAAGATCGCCAGGTACATCTTCAACAACGAAATTCTCAATTTTAGCATTTTCTACTGTAATTTTCTCAGCAAAAAGGCTAAACGAGAAATTCAATGCCACTAAGCATAGTATCACTGACAACCATGACTTGTTTCGGTTTTTGTGCATAGATTTCTCCTTATCATTATATATATAAGCTCTATATTAACTCATTTAGTACTTCATTTTGTTTCGACTAAATAGTTATTAATAACTTAAGATTAAGCAAAAACTAACAATTATAACAAATTGAGTAGTAGTCTCAATTTGTCAAACACTTTTTTAGGAATTTTGCAATACCCGGGGTTTAATAAAGTCCATAATTACTCTTATTCAATACTTAAGAAGAACTAACAAATTGATAATCAGGTTATTAACTTATCGGCCGATTAACTTCAATAACTTCTGTTAAACCCCAATAATGCATTCTGGTAAAAAAAACAATGGACATAATACCCCAGCTTTAAATAATAACCATAAAATAAGAGATTAAAGGATAATTATGAGCAATTCATGTTTATATGTAGTAGCTACTCATATTGGTAATTGGGATGATATTACCTTAAGAGCGTTGAAGGTCTTACAAGAAGTAGATTTTGTTGTGTGTGAAGAGAGAAAATCAGGAAGTCGTCTCTTAAGACATTATGATATAAAAAAAGATATAATGATGCTTAATGAGCATAGTGATCGAGCTGATGAAGATGAGATATTTAATAAGATATTTTTAGAAGGAAAATCAGTGGCCTTAATATCAGATGCCGGGACACCTTTGTTTGCTGATCCAGGTAATAGATTAGTTCATCGATGCAATGATAATGGTATTCCGGTTCATCCTGTTCCTGGAGCTTCTTCTTTGATGGCCATGTTAATGATTAGTGGTCTGAAGTTGAATAGTTTTCAGTATTGTGGTTTTTTACCTGCTAATCGAGAAGAGCGGGGTAATGCTTTAAGAAGGTATCAAAAACTGATAAATCTAGATTTAATTTTTTTAGAAGCACCTTATCGCTTGAAGCAAGTTTTAAGGGATATGGAGATTGTTCTTGGTGGTCAACGAAAAATCATGCTTGGTTATAAGTTAACTCAGCCGGAAGAGAAGTTTTTAGAGGGAAATATAAAAGAGATGAGGATTATGACTTCTGAATTACCTAAGGGTGAGTTTATAATTATCTTACCTTCTGAAAAAGAAAAGTATTACTATAAAAGTGCTGCCAGAAACCAAGATTCAGATGATGAGATATGAAGCTATCAGGTAGAGATTTCCTAATTCACCTAAAACAAAGCTTTTATGAGCAAGAGATTATCCTGCATGATCTGAATTATAAGAGAGAATATTCTCCCAATACTCAAGCATTAATAGAAGCAGAGTGGAAGCAAGTAACAGAAAACAAAGAAATCTTTATTTTTAATGGACCTGTCAGCTGTTTAGATCATTATGAAGTTGTGGAAAATAAACTACATATCTATTACTTTGAGAGTGATTACAAATCATATTATGGCACCAATATTAGGAGCAGTAGAAGCATCTCAGATAAGTCAGAATTAGCCAATACCCTTGCTGTATGTACAGTAGTTGAAACTTCTGATAATAAGATAATTGTGGGGAGAAGAGGAAAACACTTAGCTGAAGGAACTTCCTTGTGGCATGTTCCCGGAGGTACATTAGAGTACTATCCGGATAGAGTAAATCATCCCTTTGATGTGATGCGCAGAGAACTGGAAGAAGAACTTAATCTTACTTCTATTTCCTCTATGATTTGTCTGGGATTAGGTGAGAATTTAAACTTTAAGAAACCTGAATTCTTACTCTATACCACAACAAACCTTACTTCAACTGAGATAGCAAAAAAATTAGAACAAGCTTCAGATGCCAATGAACATTCTGAAATTAGATTTATTCCTGCTCACGAGATATCTGAATTTATGGATAATAATAATTTTACAGAAATTGGTACGGCTGCTGTTGAACTTTACTTAGATATGAGTAACACAGATAAGAATCGTTGAATGGTTGAATCGTTGAATCGTTGATTTGTTTAATTGTTTAATTGAAAAGAGATAGAATTATGTTGAATCGTTGATTTGTTCATTTGTTTAACTGATAAGATAACTTCTTCTTTAGTGGTTTTGCGAGATTTTTGTGCTTTTGTGTTAGAAAGCTTCTTCTTTAGTGCTTTTGTGTTAGAAAGCTTCTTCAAATCCAGAATGATGATGTAGCGACAGATATTCAAAACTATAATTAACTAAGAGAGAAATAAAACATGTATAATATAATAGCAAGTATTACTAACTCAACAGCAAAGCAGATTGAAGCCGTTATTAGCTTAACAACTGAAGGCTATACTATTCCTTTCATAGCCAGATATCGTAAAGAACAGACAAATTATCTTGATGAAATTGAAATTAAACAAATTTTAGAAGAGTATGATAAGATCGTTAAGTTAAACACTCGTCGAGCTGAGATTATTGCAACTTTGACAGAACGAGAACAGCTGACTCCCAAGCTTCAAGCTCTACTGGAAGAGGCGAATAAGCTATCTGTTTTAGAAGAGATTTATAAGCCTTATAAAAAGAAGCAGAAAACAAAGGCCATGTTAGCACGTGAAAATGGTTTAGAAGAAGTGGCCAATAGTATTCGGTTTTTCAAACAAAGAAGAGATTCTGATTTTAGTAAGTATCTGGGAAAGAATTATGCTAATCAAGCAGAAGTCATTGCGGATGCTCTCCATATCGTAATTGATGATATTGCTAATAATCAGTATTTACGTAATGCTTTGAAGGATATTTATCTACAGAAAGGATTTCTCTTAGTGGTAAAATCCAAAGGTGATGATTTAGACCTGGAACAAACCTATAAAAACTATTATGAGTTCAAGAAAGCTCTTAAATACTTAGAATCTTTTCAAGTTTTAGCTATTAATCGAGGTGAAAAAGAGAAAATCCTGACTAGCACCATTGAAGTTGATCTCGATCTTCAATATAAAATGGAAAGAATATTAAGGATTTATCAGGAGTTAGGCTATTATCCAGAGCTAGTTCAAGCAGTGAAAAAAGCCTATTCTGCTAGCTTAAAACCTTCCCTGATCAGAGAAATAATGAATGATCTTACTGATAGTGCAGAAAAAAGATCTATTGAAGTTTTTGGAAGTAATCTTAGGGCATTGCTTCTTAAAAAGCCTTACCGTGCTAACTGCTTAATGGGCATTGATCCGGGCTTTAGGACAGGCTGCAAAGTAGCTGTAGTTGACCAGTTTGGAAGTTTCTTAGATCATGAAGTAATCTATCCTGTTCCCCCGCTAAATAAACTAGTTGAAGCTGAAAAAATAGTGCTTAATTTAGTAAACAAATATCAGATTGATGTTATAGCAATTGGAGATGGTACAGCATCTTATGAGACTTCTACCTTTATCTCCAAGCTTATCCAAAAACATAAATTACCCACTAAATTTACAGTAATCTCTGAATCAGGTGCTTCTGTCTATTCAGCTTCTGAAATAGCTCATGATGAATTCCCTGATTTAGACTTGACTATTCGTAGTGCCATCTCCATCGCCAGAAGAGTCTTATCCTTCTTAGATGAAATGATTAAGATCCCACCTGAATCTATAGGCGTAGGTATGTACCAACACGATGTTAATGCTAAAAGATTAAAAGAATCCCTTGATTTTGAAGTCTCATCTGTGGTCCATCATGTTGGAGTTGATCTTAATACATCTTCCCCCTATCTTCTCAAATTTGTTTCAGGGATAACACCTGCAGTAGCCAAGAATATTGCTCATTATCGCCATGAATCAGGAGCTTTCACGACTAGAAAAGATCTCATGAAAGTTAAGGGTTTTGGACCAAAAGCCTTCGAGTTAGCCTCCGGTTTCTGTAGAGTTAGTAATTCTCCTAATCCCTTAGATAACACAATTATTCATCCTGATGATTATCCTAAAGTTATTAAAATCCTTCATTGCTTAGGAGTTAAAGAAAGAATAACTGCAATTAAATACGCTGAACTTAGGCGCATCTTTAGTGCTTTACCAAAACAAAATATTGAATGTAATGACTTATCAAGACACGATATAGACTTCATCTACTCAGCTATTGTAGAAAGAGATATTGACCCCAGAGAATCCCTTCCCACAGTCCGGCTTTCTGACAAACTCCCTTCTATAGAAGATTTTACAGAATATTCAAACTGGCAAGGGGAAGTTAAAAACGTTACTGATTTCGGATTGTTTGTTAATCTTGGCATCAAAACAGATGGATTAGTTCATGTTTCAAACTTTGCCTCCAAAAAAGAGATGTTTAAAAACTACTACCCTGGTAAAATTATCGATGTTACTGTTAAATCAGTTGATATGGAAAGAAATAGAATTCAGTTAATACTTACTAGGGAGTAGGTTTTCCTCCAACACAAAAGCACAAAAGTAACACAAAAGCACGAAGAAGAAGTCATTAGGCATCTTATATCCGTGGCTAAAATTTAACCAAACATTATTATTATGCTTCAGATGAATATATGTCGCCCCTGTAGGACTCATCTGTGGTTGGGATCGCTGTTCAGTGTCTTGCGAGCACTGCCTATTATATTGCATCCCTTCGGGATTTAACCCGAATGGTGCAGTAGAACTTTGATGAAGAGTGCTAGATTCTTTTAGCAAAATAAGTTACAGAATTTGAAGGCATATAATATATATATTCCTG
>JAEKNW010000128.1 GCA_016838885.1 Candidatus Cloacimonadota bacterium | reverse complement strand
CTTGTAGCCCCGGCTGATAAAGCAGGAATAGTGCCTGTTGTATTACCATAGGAAATGTAATTTGCAGGGTCAATAGATGCACTTGCAGAAGGCGATGAAGCATCTCCGGTATTCTCAAGCATGACCACGATACTGAAAGATTCACCTGCATCAATGACATTGTTTCCATTACCTAAAACTGAATCATCAATGGTAATCTCATTAATCTCCATTTCATAGCTCTTTCCGGTAAGGGTAATGTTACCTGAATATTCTTCTCCTCCGGCTGAAATGACATAGGAGAGAGTCATAGTATGATTATTAGGAATATCATTTGCAATTATGAAGTTAATTACGTTGTTGATGGTTTGAGTACCTCCGGCACTTATTGCACTTACAGAGGCTGAAGTTGAGGTTAAATTTAGATATGGATCTGATTCACTGAAAGTTATAGTCCCTGAACTTGAAGCAGCTGTTCCGATATTTTCAATAACTAAATTCAAAGAACCGCTCTCACCATATTCTAATAAATCATTATTATTAGCATCATTAAATGTAAAATCAGACAAGGTGAGATATGGACCATCAGAAGCAGACATACTAACAGGTTCAACTACAGTAACCTTATTAAAAGCAGTAACAGTGAGGGTTAAATCAGTCGGAGTGGTGGGGATATTGGTTAAGTTAAGAGTAACATTTCCTGAGCTGTTAGCATAGCTACTCCCCAGAAGTTGATTGTTATAAGTAATTGCTACTAATGCATCTGCAACTCCAGTACTGACACTATATGTAGAAGATCCCGCAGGAAGCAAACCTGAATGATTGATAAGCATTGGTTGAGGAACATCTGTTCGAACTTGCAAGGAAGCATCTCCAAAGATATGCCAGGTTTCATACATATCAATCCCGTCTGATCCATAAGCATCCATCATATCACAAGAACCACTATAATAGAGTCCGCCAATCGTAGATAATACCTCGCCTGTGAGAAGCTGATTTATCTCATCCTGTCCTCTCATAGGGGAGTTCCAGGATTGATTGATGGTCGAAGCATAGATAGCCATTGCTCCAGTTGGTTGATCATTATAAGTTGCTCTCATCCAGGCTTCTGCGAAGCAGGTGTAAGAAACAAAATTACCATTCACACAAGCAACAGAAACGATAAAAGGTAATTTTCCAACATTAGTTAGATTATTGATATGGGTATTTGAAAAACCAGTTGTTGACCAAGTAGTATTAGAGCCATGACCGACATAATTAACATGCCCTCTTCCATCATTAATAGCATTAGCTACAGCAGATGCACTAGCGCCCGGATCATAAATTTGATCTACTTGAGTATAGTTATAATCAAGTAGATTATTTCTGATAATGTTCATGTGGGTTACATCTGATTCACCATTATCTCCTTGAGTTCCTCCACCTTCAGCTGAAGCAATACCGGTAGCTTTAGTTAAATAACTAGCAGAAGAGTTTAAATCTCTTTCATAATTTAAAGTTCTTTCGACTTGAGTTAGTAACTGACTAGTAGTTTCTGCAGAAAATCTACCTATAAAAATATCAGGATAAGAGTCATTTCCTGCCACTAAAGCATACATAGGGTCTGCTCCACCACCACCGGAAGAAAGGGTTGCAACTTGAGCAGCATCACCGGCAATCTGGACAAAAGCCAGATCAGGATGAGTATTATAATAGTTTTGGATATAATTCTTGATTGAAGTGGCATTATTGCCTATGGTAGCAACATCTACTATTTGGGTTGGAATCCCTTTTTGGATCTTCCAATTGGCATAAATTTGCATGGTGGAGATATAATTTTGCGGAGCAATTACTAAGATAGAACCAAATTCATCTAAAGGAGTATAGCGATTTGTCTCATAATTCAAGAAATGATTTTCATAAAGAAATTGGAAGGATGAGACATTTTTCGCAGGATTAGTCAAAATATTTTCACCAGACTTTGAACTATTAATAACTTCAACTTTTAGCTTAGAATAAACCCGTAAAACACCAGTTTGAGGGTTATACTGGAAAGGGTTAAATGTTACAGCTACACCTCGGTAGTTTCTCATAATATAAGGTGAATTGAGAGTAGTAGCTTGGTCAGGATAAAAAGCATCTTCATTATATACATCCCCAAATTCATAGGGAATAGTATCTGGGTGTATATCTCTGGTAATCACACCCTTAGAAGGGATCACAGGAATCTTAAACTCACTGTATTCTGAATCAATAATTCTTAATTCAGGTTTTGCTGACTTGTCAATAATTATACTCCTAGTGAGAGTAGGTAACTCAGGAGCACCTTTCTGATATGTCTCTGCTTCATTAGCAATCTGGATTTGGAAGTATTCTTTTCCGTCAATTTGAATTGGACTTTTATAAAAACTTCCAATATTAAGCTCTAAAATAGTAGTATTATTATCAGATGAAATTAGATTAATACTATTAGAATTATTATTTATTAAAACCTCTTCGCTATTTAAAACAGTTAAAAAAGCTACTATTATTAACAAAATTAGTGTATATCTCTTCATACATGCTCCTTCTTAGTTAAAGTTATAACAAAATTGAAGAAGGACTATACTTGTGTCAATAGTAATTTAAAAAATATTATTTTACATAAAAGGGAGACCGTTCAATCATCAAGCCACTCTCCCCAAGAGCTTATCTTTAAAGAAGTCGATAATATTGCACATCTTCAGGTTATCTTGACATTTAATAATGATTGTTTATTGGTAACAAAGCCTTTTCTGTCGGACGGTGGAGATTCTCTCCGCCCCAAGCTGTAAGCTTGTTAGTATTAAATCCCGAAGGGATGAAAATATAATAGGCAGTGTTCAAAGACACTGTACCGAGTTCCCAACCAAAGATGAGCCCTACAGGGGCGATAATATTGATTTAAATCTTTGAATTTTTTCTATTTAAACCCGAATGCATTATTTGGGTTAAATAGTTTTGAGTTTGACAAAAAAAGGGATAGTTTTAGATTTGGTGTTCATAAAATTAATTAACATTTTGTTAGTTAGATTTAGTAAAATATAGGAGAATCAATTGCTGACAATAATTATTGCATTAATCGTATTGGGGCTTTTAGTAGCAGTCCACGAAGGTGGGCATTTTTTAGCAGCTCGCTGGTGCGGGATAAAAGTAGAAAAGTTTTCCATTGGTTTTGGAAAGCCTATCTTTAAATTTAACAGAGGCGGGGTTGAGTATTCCTTATCTTGGATACCTTTAGGAGGATATGTCAAGATGAAAGGGGATAATCTGGAAAGTGCAGATGATGAACCCGATGGGTTCTTGAATTCTCCCTGGTGGAAGAGGGCAATCATAGCTTTTGCAGGTCCTTTTACAAACTTAATTTTTGCTTTGATAATATTAATGATTTCATTCATGTTTGCTCAAACTGTAACAGATCACTATCCCATAGTAGATCAGGTAAGTCCAAAATTACAAACATATTTAGAAGTTGGTGATAAGATTATTAGTGCTAATGGAGAGGAAGTTTCTGGTTGGTATACCTCCATTATGAAATTAAAGGATGGTCAAACAAATAGCTTAATTATTGAAAGAGATGGAGCAAGAAGAGAGGTCATTATCCCTGATTTAAAACTAGCAGAGTGGGCAGATTATTCCAATATTAGACCAATAATTCTGCCTATTGTTGGTGAAGTAATGCCCAAGAGCCCGGCTTATAATGCAGGTCTTGAATCTGGGGATAAAATCATCGGAGTTAATGGGGTTGAAGTTAACAGTTGGTATGAGATGAACCATGAAATAGGCAAGAATGATGAGCATGCTCAAGTTAAGATAGATAGGGATGGAGAGGTTTTTACTAAGGAACTTGGCAAAATGGAATTACCTAATAATGACCGCAAGCTAATCGGCATTACTCAATACTTCCCTATAAGTTACCAAGAAAGGTTAAGTTTCCCCCAAGCAATTATTAGTGGCTTTAATACTACAACTTCTCTTGTAGCAATGCACTATGTTAGTCTTTATCAAATAATTAGAAAGCCACAATCTGTAAAAAACAGTATTGGTGGACCGGTTATGATCTTCTCCATGGGGAGGGATTATGTTAAACAAGGTATAGCACGCGGACTTCAATTTGTTGGCTTCTTAAACATTGTCTTGATGGTGATGAATCTATTACCTATTCCTGTGCTAGATGGCGGACATATTATGTTTAGCTTCATTGAAGGGATTAGAGGTAAAAAACTCACTATTAGAACCCAGTTAGTCCTTCAACAAATAGGGATATTCTTTCTTTTATCTCTCATGATATATGCTTTCTATTCTGATTTCCAAGGACTGATCTCACGTTACTATACCAATTAAAAAGGAGCTCATTATTTTTAACTATACATTAGAAGCAAAAAGTGGTAATGCCAGAGCCGGGCAATTTACTACTCCGCATGGAGTGATTCAGACTCCTATCTTTATGCCGGTCGGAACAATAGGTTCTGTAAAAACTATGTCGCCTAAAGAATTAATTGAAGATACCCAAGCCCAGATTATTTTAGGAAATACTTATCATCTCTATATGCGCCCGGGGCACGAATTAATTCAGAAATTTGGGGGATTACATAAATTTATTGGTTGGGAAAGGCCTATTCTTACTGATAGTGGCGGCTTTCAGGTAATGAGTTTAGCCGGGTTGAGGAAAATTACCAAAGATGGAGTTAAATTCCAATCTCATTTAGATGGAAGTTATCACATGTTCACGCCTGAGAAGGCAATAGAAATTCAGAATGCTATTGGGGCTGATATTATTATGTCTTTCGATGAATGCCCTCCCTATCCGGCTACTAAAGATTATGTCGCTAAATCACTTAAGACCACTTTAGAATGGGCAAAGAGAGGACAAGACTTTCACAAATTCACTGATAAACAAGCTCTCTTTGGTATAGTTCAAGGAGGAGTTCATAAAGATTTACGTGAAGAATCAGCCAAAGCTCTCATAGAGATGGATTTCCCTGGTTACTCTATTGGTGGTTTAGCAGTAGGTGAAGATAAGAAAGATATGTTCGAAGTAACAGAGTTTCTAGATCCCCTTCTTCCGCAAGATAAACCTAGATATTTAATGGGGGTAGGTACTCCCAGTGATATTTTAATCAACATTGCTAATGGAATAGATATGTTTGATTGCGTTATGCCTACAAGAAATGCTCGGAAAGGGACAATCTTTACTCGCAATGGTAAGCTCATAATCAAGGCTGGGAGATATAAAGAAGATCCACGACCTATAGACGACGAGTGCACCTGTTATGCCTGCCAAAACTTTTCAAGGGCTTATATTAGACATCTTTTCAATTCTGGAGAAATATTAGGTTTAAGACTTGCTACTATTCATAGTCTGCATTTTTATTTAGAATTAGTAGGAATGGCACGAAAGGCAATAATAGCGGGTAAGTATCAAGAATTTATGACTGAAATGGTGCCAAAGTTAGACACATTAATGGATTAATCTAATAAATATATTGTCAATAATGCAATATTATCTTATTTTGTCTTATATGATGTTTATTAATATTGATAATTGAAACTCTCTTAGGAGGAGTCAATGCTAAAGAAATTATTCTATTTAATTTTTCTTTACCAAATAATAGTTACTGGTTGTTCTGTTATGGATAACTCAAAGCTTGATTCAGGTAATGTGGATAGTATTAGAAATACTCAAGAAATTGCTAAAATTTCCAAAGAAACTGAACAAAGCTCACCATCTCTTAGTAACAAAAAAGTTGTTACTCTTGCTGAGATCAATTCATATAATATTGAATCAATTGAAGAATTTACACTTCCTGAAGATGCTGTCTTCTTGTCAGATTTAGATATTATTGACAGCCTCTACTACGATAATTATGAGTTATTCAGTGGCAAAGCCTATTCATTCTTCGATAATGGACAAATAGGAGAGTTTAAAACTATTAAAGAAGGACGATTATCTGGACCTGCCTACTCTTGGTACGAAGACGGTACTTATGCTATGCAAGCCAATTTTCTAAATGGCTATCTAGCCGGTAGATTTATAGCTTGGTCTGAAGTAGGTGATTTAATTTATGATATATATTTTGATAAGGGACAATTTCAATCAGATTTACAATATGAAAGAGATACTACCCGAGAACAAGAAGATTCAGACGCATCCGAAGGCGATGCAGATAGCCAAGGAAATAGTGGAGAATAAAAAAATAATGCTAAACATTAATTCATTCAAGAAAATGAAGCAAAACCGAGATAAGATTGTGATGATCACTGCCTATGACTACCCATCCGGCCATTTGGTAGAAAGAAGTAATACAGATATAATTCTAGTTGGAGATAGCTTAGGGATGGTTGTGCTAGGTTATAAGAACACCTTAGAAGTAACATTAAATGATATTATTCATCATACTAAAGCTGTCCGTAGAGGGGCTTTAGACACTTTTATTGTGGCAGATATGCCATTTATGAGTTATCACTTAAATCTTAATGATACTAAGCTGAATGCTTCAAAACTTATAACAGAAGCTAAGGCAAACGCTGTGAAGTTAGAAGGTGGTTCGGATTCTAGAATCGAAGCAATAAAGGCAATTGTAGATTGTGAAATCCCTGTTGTTGCTCATCTTGGACTAACTCCTCAATCTATTAATAAATTCGGGGGATATAAGGTTCAGGGTAAAACTCAAGAAAAATACAATGAAATATTGGCTGAAGCAATTAAAGTCCAACAAGCTGGTGCTTTTATGCTAGTATTAGAGGGTATTCCTGAAGCTCTGGCTAAAGAGATTAGTGAAACCCTCAAAATACCAACTATTGGCATCGGGGCAGGTAGATATACTGATGGGCAAGTCTTAGTCTATCACGATATCTTAGGTAACTCAGATTATCTTGCGAAATTTGTTAAAACTTACGCAGATTTAGATAAAGAGATACCTCAAGCATTAACAGAATTTGCCAAAGAGGTTAGGGAGGGACTCTTCCCTCAGGCAGAACACACATACTTCCCCATTGAAGAAATTTAACATTAAAAAAGGATAAATTATGGCAGAAATATTTAATACAAATCAAGAAGATCGTTTAACTCCCGAAGAAAGATTTAAAGCTATTGGAGTAATCAAAAATAGATTAGAAGAGGACTTCGTTGCCCTCGGTGAGTTATTATCTGAAATGAAGAGAATGAGGACATTTAAAATTAAAGGGTATAAAAACTTCAAAGAATTCATCGAAACCGAATATAACATGTCTAACACTCTAGCTTCTAAACTAATAGCTATTTTTGATATCTATATTAAAGATATGAACATTGACACAGAAACAGTAAAAGAAATAGGTATGGATAGACTTAGTCTAATCAAACCTCTTATCAAAGATAGTTCTTATGAAGTTCAAGAAGAATGGGTTAAACAAGCAGAAGAACTTACTCATCAGGACTTAAAAGAGAAAATTAAAGAGATTAATGATAAGAAAAGAGAAGATTCTAAAACTCTTAAAGATGTTTTAGTGGAACAGTTTATGGACAACATGAAAGGATATTTTAACTGCTCAGGTAAAGAGTTAAACTATAAATTAGCTCTCTATTTTCAAGACAGTGATTTAGAAAAAGTCAATGAAGTTATTAGAGAGAGACAGAGGAAATTTGAAGAACAAGTAGAAGGAGATAATCTATAAGAAATTGCAGTATCAAGCGTATTTACTATAACAAAATCAGAGGATTATATGAACAAAGAATTTAAAATACTATGGATTGATGATGAAGTTGAATTACTTAAACCGCTTGTAATGTTCTTAGAGAAAAAGGGTTATAGTGTCGATGTAGCTTCCAATGGGATGGATGGCATTCAAAAAGTACAAGACGATAACTTTGACCTTGTTTTATTAGATGAAATGATGCCGGGTTTAGATGGCTTAGAAACTTTAGAAAGAATAAAAAAGATAGCACCTGACATTAAAGTAGTTATGGTTACAAAGAGTGAGGCTGAGGGGATTATGGATTTAGCAATAGCTAATCAAATCGCAGATTACCTCATAAAACCAATTAACCCTAATCAAATCATTATGTCTATCAAGAAGATATTTCAATCTACTAACATTATCCAAAGTCAGCTCGGTCAACAATACACTAAGTTTGTCAGCCGAATAAACGATGTGATGATGGATAATCCTAGTTATGAAGATTGGTATCAAATATATAAAGAATTATGTAACTGGGATTTAAGGATTTCTGAAGTTGAAGATAACGGTTTAGAACAGATGCACTTTCTTCAAACAAAAAGCTGTAATAGCGAATTTACTACTTTTGTGGAAAGAAACTATGAGACATGGATTAACTCTGATGACCGTCCTAATCTCTCTTATGACTTGATTTCAACTTATATTGAACCTCTTTTGCAAGAAGATAAACCAACCTATTTTATCATCTTAGATTGTTTGAGATTAGACCAGTATTTAGCTATTGAACCTTACTTGAAAGAGTTATTTAATATCGACTTACAGCTTTATTATTCAATTTTACCAACTGCTACTCCATATTCTCGCAATTCAATCTTTAGTGGACTTCTTCCTATAGACATTGCCCAAAGGTTCCCCGAGTACTGGGATAATTCTTCAGATATGGATAACAGCCGTAATCGAAATGAACACCAATTGATGGATGAACACTTACTTGATATTGGAGTTAAATTAGATGTTCCTTCTAAATATGTAAAAATATTCAATATTGAAGAGGGTAATTTTGTAATTAGGAAAATTGATAGCTGGCAGAATGATAAGTTAGTTGTTTTAGTCTATAACTTCTTAGACTTGCTTACTCACCATCGCTCTAAAGATCAGATCCTTTTAGAGACTATTCCTGATGAGAAAGCCTTAAGAAACTTTACTAAACATTGGTTTGCTCACTCACCTCTCTATGAAGCACTTAAACTGATTGCTAAGCAAGGGGCAAATATCGTAATTACCACAGATCATGGTTCCATTAGAGTCAATAGAGCTACCCAAGTCGTCGGTGATAAAGATACCTCCCAAACTGTGAGATATAAGGATGGAAAAAACCTAACTGCTAACAACAAGCATGCCTATTACGTTAAAAATCCAAAATCAGTAGGCTTACCTGTGAAGAATATTGTTGAAAATTACATCTTTGCTAAGGAAGACTACTATTTTGTCTATCCAAACTCTTATCACACCTATCAGAAGAAGTTTAATGGTACTTTCCAACATGGTGGAATATCAATGCAAGAGATGATATTGCCTCTATCAATAGGAAGGGCTAAAAAATAGAAAAGAGGTTATAACATAGCCTGTATAGAGTTTATTTACTGAGGGCTTCGTGCCCTCAGGATTTCTAAATAAACTCTAACCTATAATAATAGAGGAAATGAATGGAGCAAGAATTTATTTTACGTAATGAAGAAGAGAGTAGGCAATTTGCTATTTCACTAGCAAAGCGAGCCAAGAAAGGAGATATTTACTTCCTTTATGGAGAACTGGGAGCAGGTAAGACCTTTTTTGTTACTAATTTCTGTCAGGAGTTGGGCGTTACAGACTATGTAAGCAGCCCCTCCTATGTTCTTCTTAATGAATATGATGCTCATGAGTTTACAGTATTTCACCTTGATTTATATCGATTAGGTCATGCTGAAGAATTATTAGAATTAGGGATTACCGACTTTACTGATGAAGGGCTTGTTTTTATCGAGTGGCCTCAAATAGCTGAAGAATTAATAACTCAAGAGAGAATCGAGATATATTTTGAGATAATAGATGACCATAGAAAAGTGAGACTTATAGATAGGAGATAAAATGCCTCTGAAAAAAGCACTTAAGTTACCCGAGATTTTCAGTATTGCAACTGGAGCAATGATCAGTTCGGGTATATTTATCTTACCTGGTCTCGCATTTGTAATGACAGGTCCTTCAGAGTTTGTCTCGTATTTTATTGCCGGTTTATTAGCTTTTGCAGGAGTGCTTAGTGTCTCTGAATTAGCCACGGCAATGCCCAAGGCTGGTGGTGATTATTTCTTTATTAATAGAAGTTTAGGTGCTTCAGTGGGGACTATATCCGGCTTACTGAGTTGGTTCGCCTTATCCTTGAAAAGTGCTTTCGGAATAATTGGTATAATCTCAGTAGCTAAGTTGTTTTTCGACTTGAATACCTCAAGTTGGGCTTTGATCGGAATTCTAATTACTTTTTTCTTTGTTGCTTTAAATGTTTCAGGGGTTAAAGAAGCAGGTAAGTTTCAAGTAGCTTTGGTTGTTACTTTAATTTCAATAATGTTGATTTATATCATTGGGGGAATAAACTCTATCCAGATTCAACATTTTGAGCCCTTTACCTATAATGGTGGCAAGGGAGTTCTGATTACAGCCGGCTTTGTCTTTGTCTCTTACGGAGGTTTGATTAAAGTAGCATCTATGTCAGAAGAGATAACTAACCCTAAACGGAATATACCATTGGGCCTGATCTCATCGTTGGTAGTAACGATTATTCTTTATACAGGAATGTTAATAGTTACTGTTGGTATTGAAGACTCAAAAGTCTTATCTGACCCCAATAATCTTACCCCAATTGCCAATGCAGCAAAGCTTTTTTTAGGGAATTTTGGCTTTTATATGATTCTTCTCGCTTCGATGCTGGCTTTTATAACTACTGCCAATGCAGGGATTATGTCTGCCTCTCGCTATCCTTTGGCTATGAGTAGAGATAATCTAATGCCCAAAATATTTGCTTATATCGCACCTAAACTAGGTACACCGGTTGCTTCTCTTTTGATTACAGGTACTTTCATTACCTTAGCCATTCTTCTTCCCTTAGATATATTAATCAAAGCTGCCTCAACTGTTGTTATTATGAACTATATTCTTTCCAACTTATCTGTCATTATTCTGCGGGAAAGCAAGATTCAAAACTATCGTCCATCCTTCAAAGCTCCTTTATATCCCTGGACTCAAATTTTTGCTATTTTTGCCTTTATTCTCTTGATTTTTGATATGGGACTATATCCTATTTTGATAAGTTTCAGTTTGATTCTGATAGGTTTTTTTGTCTATTTATTATATGGTAGAAAAAAAGAACACAGTGAATACGCCTTTCTTCACTTAATAGAAAGGGTCATGAATAAGAAATTAACTTCATATAATCTTGAGGGTGAGCTCAAAAGTATTCTATATGAACGGGATGATATCATAAAAGATAAGTTTGATAAGTTGGTTGAAAAAGCTAAGGTGATTGACCTGGAAGATAAAATAACCATGGATGAACTTTTTAGTTTGATTGCTGAGATTTTAGAGTCTAGTATGTGTATTACTAAAACCGAGATTCTAAGAAAATTGCATGATAGAGAGATGCAAGCTTCAACAGCTCTAACTCCCTTTGTCGCAATTCCTCACCTGATCGTGGAAAGGGAAGATAGCTTTGAGATTATCATAATCAGAGCTCAGCAGGGAGTTGAATTCTCTGCCGACCAAAGCCAAGTAAAAGCTATTTTTGTCCTTGCCGGATCAATGTCTGAACGTAATATTCATCTTAAATCCCTATCCGCAATTGCCCAAATTGTCCAAAGCAAAGATTTCGAGAAAAAGTGGGTTAATGCCAATTTCAAAAAGAATCTAAAAGATATAATTTTGCTGGGTGATAGAAGACGATTTTAATTTTTTACTGGACAGATTTATCATTCTAAAAAAAAATGAACAAAATTCTTGCCAAAATATATGTATATCATTCTTTTGTCATAAATAGAAAAAATGAGGAAGGTGAATTATGTCACGAGTATGCGATGTATGCGGAAAAGGTTCTATTGTTGGTAACCTTCGTAGTCATGCTTTAAATGCAACTAAAAGAAGATTTTACCCAAATCTTCAAAAAATTAGAGCAGAAATTAACGGTGAAGTTAAATCTATTAAAATCTGCGTTGCTTGCTTAAAAGCTAATAAAGTTAAAAAAGTTGTATAATTCTAATTTATTATAAAGAATTAAACTATTTCGATAGTTTATCAATTACTTTTTTGCCCCCTGTAGAGGGGGCTTTTTCGTTTGCCAAAGAAGATATAAGCCACCGAAAAACACTGAAAAGAGAATCTCTTCACCACAAAGGCACAAAGAACACAAAAAAAGAAGGTTCTCTCTCAAGTAAAGTGGGTCTTAGAAAAAAAGTAATAGAAGTATCTTTGAAGTATGCCAATTTCACAACAGATGCAGGACTATAAAAGCACACCATTCTACCAGCTCCAGAGGAGCGACATCTTTGTAGAATGATATGTAAACCTCTTCTGCCGGACCGCGGGCACCCTTGCCCGCAAGGCTGTTGAAAACAGCCGTTTATTGACAATCCCCTTCGGGGAGATTTTAACACCCCGCCTCTAACGAGGCACCCCTCTTGGAGACATT
>JAEKNW010000127.1 GCA_016838885.1 Candidatus Cloacimonadota bacterium | reverse complement strand
AGGCATATAATATATATATTCCTGAAAATTATGGAAGTTACTTTTGCAAAAGAATATAGTGCTATTCTCAAAGATCTACTGCATTATTTGGGTTTAAGTGGTGTCAATATCCAGATAAAGAGAAAATGGGTTATACTCAGTGGAGTCCTTTTTCAGCGAAAACAGATTATTTCGCCCCATCAGAAAAAGATTTTATGATTAACTATCGAGTTGAAGATCTAGAGTCTTTAGTCGTCGAATTAAAGGAAAATGGAGTAGAAATTTTAGATGAAATTGAGACTTATGATTATGGCAAATTTGTTCATATCTTAGATATTGAAGGGAATAAAATTGAATTATGGGAACCTTCAGATCCTGGTTATGAGAAAGTTGCTGAAGGTGTTACTAATTAATTAACCCGAATGATGCAGTAGAGCTTTAGTAATACTTCGCTAATAAATTCTACATAGCTTTAGCGAAGTAGAAAGCTACGTATCACAGGTGAAGAGTGCAGATTCTTTTAGAAAAATAAGTTACAGAATTTGAAGGCATATAATATGTATATTCATGAAAATTATGTAGCTTACTTTTGCGGAAGAAAATAGTGCTATTCACAAAAATCTACTGCATTATTTGGGTTAAAATCATAAAAGAAACCCCGACTATTAAGTCGGGGATTTAATCTTGGTGCAGAAGGCGGGACTTGAACCCGCACACCCGTAATGGGCACAAGATCCTTAGTCTTGCGTGTCTGCCAATTCCACCACTCCTGCTAAGAAAATTTATTTATCTGTAGATTCAGTTTTTGTTTCTGTAGGATTTGATACAGGCTGTGTTTCAGGAGTAACTTCAGATGTCGGAATATCTTGAATATTACTTTCTTCAAGATCCATTTGTTCAGCAACTGAGTCTTCTGAAGTTTGGGCTGTACCAAGGCTTTTTTCTAGCCCTAAATCAGTTTTATTAGTTTTGACATTTAGTGCCATCACAATACATGAGACTAAAAAAAGTCCACCAACAACCTGAGTCATTTTTCTTAACATATCAGAAGCACCACTTCCAAAAACGTTAGAAGCTGCTCCACCTAAATTACTATCTAGCCCATTACCTTTTGAGGTTTGAGCCAAGATGACTAGCACCAATACTATACTAATTAGTATATGAACTACTAAAAGAAATATTTGCATGTTTTCTCCCTTACAAGTAAGTTTTTACAGATAATTATAAATTAGTTTTTTTGTCAAGAATATTTTATTATTTTTTGGATATTAATCTAATCAATACCGATAGATTTTCGTAATCTAGATATAGTTTGAGATGCTATATCTCTCGCTTTTTCAGCACCTTCAAGTAAAATCTTATCCACGTAATCTCGTCTTTCGAGAAGTTCAAAATATTTCTCTCTTGGGGCTTTTAGCTGAGCATTTATTGCTTCAAAGAGAGCTTCTTTAGCATGGCCCCAGCCCATTCCACCAGCTAAATATTTAGCTCTAAGTTCAGATTGTTGTTGAGATGTCGCAAACACTTTGTATAATGAAAAGACGTTGCAGTTATCCGGGTCTTTGGGTTCTTCAATAGTCTGTGAGTTAGTTACTATTTTCATAATAGTTTTTCTTAACTTCTTTTCAGGTAAGAAGAGTGATATTTCATTATTATAGCTTTTACTCATTTTTCTACCATCTAGGCCTACTACTAAGCCTGCTTCTTTGTGAGTAAAGGGTTGAGGTAGTTTTAGTATTTCAGTTTTATAGTTGAAATTAAGCGACTGGGCTATATCATTGGCCATTTCAATATGTTGAAGTTGGTCATTACCCACTGGAACTAGATCAGCATCAAAGAGTAGGATATCAGCTGCCATCAAAATAGGATATGTAAACAAGCCAATATTTACACCATCATCAAGAGGATTTCCCTCTTCGGCATTTTTTTGAGTTAAAGCCTTGTAGGCATGAGCCCGATTCATTAAACCTTTAGGGGTGAAGGCCATTAAGGCAATAGCTAGTTCAAATGTTTCAGGCACATCAGACTGTCTATAGAATAATACTTGATTTGGGTCTAAACCACAAGCTAACCAGGCAGCAGCGACCTCGAAAGTCATATCTTTGAGTTTAACTGGGTCTTTAATTTGATTAAGAGCATGATAATCTGCAATAAAGTAACGAGCATCATAATCGTGCGCCAACTCTAAGGCAGGTTTTATAGAACCTATGTAATTACCAAGATGAGGCATCCCAGTAGGTTTTATACCTGTTAACGAAACTTTTTTATTCATTTATCCTCCATTTAGAACTTACTTCTTTTTTAATCCGACATTTTGAGCATCTTTAAGATCAGCCACGAAAGAACCAAATCTTACTTCTGATTCCATTTTTACAGGGATTTTATATTCATCATCAGTTAGCCAAATATATATTTTTCCTGTATTTTTAAAAATAGTCTCTCCTGCTAGTTGAGGTTCAATTTTTAGACAGTTCTTTTTACCAAAGATAGTTTTGAGTTTTTCTCTTTTATGAACAATGATATTAGCATCAAAGGTTACCCCATCTCCTGACATTGTAACTTTAACAATATCTCCTACTTTCAAATCTTGTCTTCTGATATGATAGAATGCTCCTAGGAAATCAAAAGTATTTTTAGGAATAGGAACATTTTCTGTTGAGAATTGTTCTTTACCAAAACTCCATTTTTGATAGATACAGTTTTCGCGCTCTCTGTCATAGTAGTGGAGTCTTCTTTGTTTATATCCACCTTCTCTAAGATTCTTCTCGTAAAATATAGCAAAACCGGAATCAGGTTCAGAAATAGAGACAATCATATCTCTTACTTTGAAGAAGGCATCAAAAAAGGAGTAAGTTTCAGCTTTTGAAGTTACTTTAAGGGCTTCAGTAGGTTCAGTATAGATTGAATCTGTATGAACTATATACTGAGCAAAAAGTTCAGCTTCTGCTGCTGAGATTATCCCATACCTGATGTTAAAAGTTAATCTTTCTAAATTCTGAATTGAGAATAGAGAACTACTTAAAACCACCATTAATATCAAAATATATATTTTTTTCATAGAACTTCCTTATTAATTTTTTATTAGTATTTTTAATCACATAAATGTGTCAATCTTCTTTTTTCAAAATTTTGAAGAATACTGTTTTTGATACACCTTCAGAACTAATCACTAATAACTTTTTATCTCCGGTATTAGTAACGATATCAATTTTATGTGGTGCATTAGTTTGACCCAAAAACAAATCATCTAAAAACCAATAAATGGCATCATCAGAAGTATATGCTTCGGCTTGAAAAGAATTTATGTTCCCTGATAAATCTATGGGTAAATAGATATTACTATTGTTTAAAGGATATTTAATGATCAAATCAGATTTCGAGTTAATCCTACTACAGTCTGGATTATGCTTTGGTAATTGTGGGACTTCAAATCCTGCTTGTTTTAGATAATAATCAACATTAGGAGGATAATCCAATACACTAATTGCCTTTCTTTCTCTTTCTTGCCAACAGGCTGAACAAAGTTGGATGGTCTCCAGTGTATCTACAATAATCTGCTTATGATAGGAGCATTTAGGAAGAATAAACGCAGTTTTAGGAAGATCAATCCATAGGGTGTCTTTGCAATCTTTGGTGGGACTATAACCACTGACAGCACAAACAGGAACTTGTTTGAAATCAGCCCAAGGTTTTTGGAAGAAGGAATCATTATCTGGAAGAATTTCAATTACTTTAAAGAGAATATTGCCAGCAATTTCTTTACCCGTAAGGTTAGGATTCCCTTCTCCGGTAAAATTACCTGCCCATACAGAGATGGTCCAATCAGGATTTACTGCAAGAGCCCAAGCATCTCTAAAGCCATTACTAGTGCCGGTTTTCCAAGCAAAGTTTGGAAATTCATTAATAAAGTGCTGGGGGCGCTTTACCCCCTGCAAGATTTCTAAAAGAAGATAACATGTTGCTGGAGAAAGCAAGGATACTTTGCTCTTACTTCTTTGATCTGAAGTGAGTTTTAAGCTAGAATAATCTCCATAATTAGCCAAAGTCTGATACATTTCATTTAAATCCCAAAGATTTGCCTCTGCCCCACCTATGCATATTGAGAGCCCGTAGTCGCCAGCTCCTCTTGTTAAGCTTTTCATGCCTACGCTTTTAAGCACTGTTACAGCTTCATTAACACCAATCATCTGAGTAACTTCATAAGCTGGAATGTTGAGTGATTTCTGCAGGGCTTCGGTTACAGTTGCTAATCCTCGATATTGCTTATCATAATTCTTTGGAAGTAGAATGCCGTAGTTTTTATTAACATCTTCTAAGAGCGAATTTGGAGTAATGACCCCTTTTTCTAAGGCATACCCATAGATAAAGGGTTTTAAGATAGAACCCGATGAACGCAAGGCTTGAACCCCATCAACAAATCCATTGGTAGAAGCAGAGAGATAAGCATTTGAGCCAACATACGCTTTAACTTCGTGAGTTTTATTATTACTAACAAGTATTGCTAAGTTTTTGATTCCTAAGCTACTAAGATAAGCCCCTTGACTTTCAGCTATGTTTTCTATCTGGAGCTGTAGTTTTTTAGATATTGTTGTTTTATGAACTGACTTTGATTTATTTTTAAGTCTATCACTAAGATGTGCTGCAATGATGGGAAAAGACTTAACTTTAGTTGGAATGGGTTCTCTAAGAGAATTGTTATACTGTTCCTCATCAATAAAATCTTCTTTCATTAATTTATAGAGTAGCAAATCTCTCTTCTCTTTTAATCTTCTAGTATTCCTACCCGGAAAAAGATAGCCTGGATTATTAGGTAAAACAGCAAAAAGAGTGGCTTCTGCCCAAGTTAAATGCTCTAATTCTTTACCAAAATATTTGTATAATGCACTCTTAATACCTACAATGTTGCTCCCATAAGATGCATTGTTAAGGTAGATGAGAAATATTTCATCTTTAGTGTAAAAGAGTTCAAGCTTTAGGGTAATTAATGCTTCATATAGCTTATTTGTTAAAGTCCTTTCTCGCTTAGAGTATAACCTAGCAACCTGCATCGTAATGGTTGAACCACCGCTCACTACTCTCCCTGCTTTGAAGTTAGAATATAAAGCCCTTATAATAGAGACTGGATTTACTCCTGGATGATGATAGTAGTATTTATCTTCAAATTGCAATATTGCAGTTTGAAGCTTACTGGGTATCTGTCCCTGGTATTTTAAATGCCACTGGTCATTATCATCTAAATAGACTCTTAGGTAATCCCCATCTTCATCCAGAATAACTGTCGAATAGCTCCAATCAGCATCTTTAGGCAATGGGACTAAACTTAAGAAGATCATAAGTAGAATTACTACTATTAGAATCAGTCCTAAAAGTCTATAGATTAATCTCTTATACTTTCTTATTTTCACTCACTTATCACTCTTTACTCAACTACAACAACTTTGCTCTGTATCACAGCTTGATTTTCTGGGTGATAGATATCTTCAGCTGTGCTGCTTGGCATATTGAACTTTCCTTTAGTAACAGTATTTATTTTGCATTTATAGATGGTATCTCTATTTCTTACACTTTTGCCATAGATTATGACTCTATCATCTCTAACATCTACATAAGAAGGTGCTTGAAGTTTATTATTCCTATCATAATAATTAATTTCAATTTTTTCAGGAGAAAACTCCCATCCTGAAGGTAAGATATAAGTAGTAGCAAAGTCCATGTTATCTATAGGAGTTGAAGTCTTTATTTCAGCAATAAAACTCTGCCCATGACTTATAGTCGAGACATCAAGAGTAGATGCATTAAGGTCAGTATAAGTAACATAGAGGTTAATATTATTGGAACTAGATTTAGTTTCCCCTATTTTTGGAACATAAGTCTTTTGAAGAGTAACTGTAAGATCTTTAGCATTTGCTGAGATTGCTTTTATGTTTAGCTCTTTCTTCTTGTATGGAGTCAAATCAATGATATAAGAATCCATAACCTTTATTATTTCTCTTTTATTCCCAATTGACACTTCTAGTTCAGCTTCTGAATAATTCTGATAATCCTTGGGTAAAGTCCCAACATAGCCCAATAATGCAAACAAGTTCCACCCTTTTTCATAGTAATTGCTATAAGTTGATGCTTGCATTTTCCGAGCAAAAGCTAAGGCTGTGGCACGATTAAGCGCTCTCTGTTTTTCATCTTTATTGTTATAGATGGAGTTATAGTAGAGTTCTAGAGCACCGGCAATATCTTCATTGGGGCGAAGGTTACTATTAGAAGTATCTTTTACCTCGATTATCACTTCAGCTTTCATATCTGTGAAGATATCTTTGATTGCAAAACCAGATTCTTGATAAGCCAGCTCTAACATTGTTTTAGCATGATTATTAACATATATTGTTTCTTGTTCATTGAAGTAGTTAAGTTTCGCAATATCAGCTTCCCCTGCTAGGGCTAGAACATAGAGTTGATAGGCATCTTCAAACTTTATGTTTCTTGTATTTACCGGTGTTTTCTTGAGATAATTCAGAATTTGAGTATAGATGAAGTCATTAATGTTATATCCTCTTTCTTTAGCTAAGATGCAGGTATGAAGTGCATAGATATTCATTAGTTTTCTGGATTCTGATTCTTTCCACCAGTTAGGCCATTCATATAAACCTTGGCGATTATATTTTACGATGTCTCGGAAGTAAGTATTAACGTTAGCATCAATCTCATTCCTCAAATTTGCATCTTTGATAAAATCAATTAAAAGTAGTTGATTGAAAGTAGTAGCTGTTTTCATAACTGCACCACCATAAGGATATCTGATTAATCCACGTAAATATTGATCTGCATCAAACTCAAATCCTTGAGTAAATGAAAGATAGACTTGACTACTATTAGCCAAACCAATTTCAGGAATAGGGTAATTTATAGCATTGTCTGTAAAACTTAATATTTCAGACTCAGTTTGATAAGCTGAAGGCAATCTAACTCCCACTTCGATCTTTTTCTGCCCCTGGAATTCTTTACTTTTTATCTTAAAAGTGAATTCTGCTTTGCCAATCTCTTCTTTTACTTTTGCTGAAAAGATTAACTGCCCTCTGTTTTCACCATGTTTTATTACTTGCTTTGATGAAGAAGTAAGAGTAACTAATTCGTTTGTTACTAATTCAATCTCCACATCAGAGGAAATATTTGCTTCTATAACCACAGAAACCGGTATTTGGATTTCATCATTAGGAGTTAAAACTCTGGGAATAGTTGGCATTGCAATAATATCATCCTTAACAAAAGTATGCTGAATAGCTCTGCCAAAAGCCTCTTCATTAACAGCGATTACTGTAACTTTTAGAGCTCCTATATAATCGCCTATTTCTACTTGGAAACTACCTTTTCCATTATTATCTGTCTCTTTGATACCTAAGAAATATGCAACAGGTTTAAATCTCTGTACCCCTGTCTCTTGCAATCTATTCATTTCGCTCAGACCACTAGCTCCTTTTAAAGAAACTTGGTCAAAACTAGCTTCCATATCCATACCACCACCAATCATGATAGTTCTGAAAATATCCTGATTCTGAGCATTTAAAAAATATGAGAAGTTATCATAATCTTGAGCAAAATACCCCTCATTGCGATAGAATAAATCCCAAGGATTAGGAATAGTATAATTCGTTCTATTTACCAATCCTTGATCTACGATAGATACTATATATTTAGTCTTCTGCTTAACTCCTACATCAATACTTCCTGATAACTTTGAGTTAGAGCTAATTTTAGTAGGGACATCGATTTTAAGCTCTAACTTAGTATTTTTATCAACTATCTTAACCGGGATAATCCCGTATAATCTAAGAGGTAAATCATTGTTTTTTTCTTTCTGACCTTGAATGACTCTTACATCAACATAGACATTGGGAGTCATATTAGCATGAGCTTCAAACTCATAAACATAATCGCCATTATCTTTTACATCTATTATTTCTTCTTTTAAAACTTCATTTTGCTTAATGACATTTAAGAAAATTTTACTTCCCTTTGAGCTTGGGATACTAATTTTAACGGTCTCACCATTGTCATACTCTGCTTTATCAGTTTTTAACTCTAGAGAGCTATCTTCAGTTAGTTCTGAATCATCCCCCCAATAACTGTTAAAGTATCTCTTGTTGACTTCATAACCATCATTACCAACAATTTTTGCTTCGACTATGAAGACATGGAAATCAGTTGTTTGAGGAGTAAAAGTGATAAAATTGTCCTTTCCAATAGTTACTTTACCTTTGGATATAACAGATGTTGACTCTGATTTCTTATAAGATGCCTGGAAGTTATAATCATAATCCCACCACCAACTACCTCTTTTTCCATATACAATGTATTCAACTTGCCTTCCGTCACTTAAATTCTTTCCACTATCATCAACAACTACAAGAGGTAGCTTAAAAGTATCACCTTGAGGTCTAATATAAGGATTATTACTTAGTCCTATATACTCTTTTTGTGGTGAGGCAGGGAGCATTAAATTTCTTTCAATCGGTCTTCCCCCTTCTTCAGTAATACTAGCATTGACTCTTATGAAATATGGATGAGAGCTCTCTTTCTGACTAAGAAGCTTAAATGATGTATTTACTACACCATTTTCATTACTTCTAAGCTCTTTGGCTTGGCTATAAAGCTTATAATCTAAACTTGAAAACTCATCAACAAAGGAGTATTCGGAAAACTTCTCTTGGCCAAATGAATAATCATGTTGGAAATTTATACTAACTGAACAATTGGCATTAACTAAAGGTGCGCCAAACAAATAGTTACTTGTAAGTGTTAAATCTAAGAAGTCATCATTATCTAGATATCTTTCTTTGTCAGCCTTCAAAGTAGTATTAATTCTTTCAGGAACAAAGGTTTCAAGAGTAAAGTTGACTAACTTTTTTTGATTACCGTAATCTACTTCTATTAACCATCTGCCTGTATCACTATTATCTTGGGTAGCAAAATTATAAGTAGCCATCCCCTCTTCTAAATCAGTTATCTTCTCAGTAACAACTTTTACATTCATGGGATTATATACTGTGGCTTTTAATGGCAAATCTGCTTTGATCAACTTATTTTCGCTATCTCGGACCATTATCATTAAATTAACGCTTTCACCCGGACGGTATAAGTTCCTATCTAAAAAGGCTTCTAATTTGTAGTCACCTTGAGCATAATCTCGTTGAACCTTAAATTTGGTATTATCCAAATACATTGAATTACTTGATAAAAAGCCCAATTCATCTTTATATTTTGCAATTATAAAGAATTGTTCCTGATTAAGTGGCTTAGTTAAATTATCTAATAATAATTCACCTTTCCAATTTGTTTTTCCTGAAGCTAAAAGAAGATTGTTATATGCCCTTAGTTCAACATCAGCTCTTTTGATAGGTTTGCCGGTAGTTACATCAACAACATTAACTAGCATTTTAGATTTAAAAGCCTTGGCACTGACAGCTATATCAGTAAACAAAGCCATTTTAGAAACTTTGTTATTATAATAGTAATGCCGCTGATTTCCGCTTATCTTTAATCCATCATCAGCTTTTGCTCTACCCGTTAAGTTAAGGATGTAAATCTTATTAGGGTCTGCTTTAGCCACCTTACCCAAATCCAATTTTATAAAGCTCTCTTCATCTAACTTAACTTCAGTTTTCACCGACCCGCTCTTAATTTGTTCTCCATACCAGTGCAAGTTCTCATTCCGATAATAACTAAATTGAGAAGTATTTGAATAATCAACTATGTTAAGATTATGAATCATCTCAGCTATATTTTCTACCTGGATTGCCCATAGCTGATACTCATACTCAAAATAATTAACCACTTTTATATTTATAGAATTATTATTTATTGAAGAGAGAAATATCCCATTATCAACAAATTCTAACATGCGTTCTCGATTATAGGTATGAATAGTCTCAACCTTATCTTCGCTCATAACTGAAGTATCAGCTGCCTTGATCCCTGATTTTACATGCAACTTATATTGTTTATTCAAAGCAAAATCACCCGTGATTACTACTTTATTCATAAATTTTGAGATTTTTATGGTTACTTCTTCCTCTTCATCAATAACAAGCAACATCCCTGACAAAGACTGCTTAGTGTCTAAATTCTTAGAAAAACTAAGCTCAATCCTGGCATTTCCTTGCTTATCAGTTATGGTTTCTGTCTGCATCAGAATGAACTTTCGCATCTCATTGATTGAATTAGCGTAATAAAGTTCTCTAACACTGTCATTTCTGAAAATATTCCCTTTAGGAGATATTGTAAATGTATCCTTAGGATCGGCTGTAAATACTTTTGAAGTTATAGTCATAACCCCATCATTTTCATAACTAATCTTATCAATTTCTACATTTTTTCCACCTAAAAGAATTTTTATTCCACTCCTATAATCATCATCAGAATATCTTCCCCGATAATGATTAACAATAAAGTCCAGATAATATTCATCTTGATTTTGAGTCGGATGGAGGGAGACTAGGCCAATTTTAAGAACAGGGGAGCTATTATAAAAAGACAATTCAACCTTAGGATTTCCTTCCCCAAATAGCCTGGCTTGATCAATTTTTACTTTATAATCTGAATTACCTAAAAACCTGCCTTCAGGATAAAATCGAAGAATCTTTTCTTCATTTTTAACAAATCTTCCCTTAGTTTCAGGAATAAATTTTATATATTTATTATAATTTTTTGCCATTATTAAAGAATCTATCGGGGAGTTAAAAGCAATCTCATAAAAATCAGCATTGTTATTCCAAGTGTTCAACTTGGTATAAACAATCTTTTGCTTGTAGGTAGAAGAAGTTGATGATTCTTGCCCTTTATCATCTTCGGACTGAGAATATCCTTTATTATTATCTGCTAAGCGGTCTAATCCATCTTCTTGAGACTGAGAAACTTCACTATTCCCGGTATGGGCTTCAGCTTCATCGCTATGCTTTGCCAGTGATACATCTTCCTCACTCTCGTCAAGATTAAACTTACCCTCTTCGGACATTTCACTTAGCTCGCTTTGCTTGTCTGATAACAAAACTTGCGCATCATTATCTTCATCTTGAGAACACCCTACCATGATTAATAACATCATTGATAATGCTACTAATATCAAATAATAAGAACTTTTTGTCATATCTTCTCCGATAAATTATTCGTTTATTTTAACCCGAATGGTGCAGTAGAGCTTTAGAGAAGAGTGCAGATTCTTTTAGCAAAATAACTTACAGAATTTGAAGGCATATAATATATATATTACTGAAAATTATGGAAGTTACTTTTGCAAAAGAATATAGTGCTATTCTCAAAGATCTACTGCATTATTTGGGTTTAGTTCATATTTTTTTTGTGTTTTTGTCAAGATAATCTTTCTGCGGGTATGCATCTTCCTCTTGAGACTGTCCAACCTGAATGATGCAGTAGAGCTTTGATGAAGGAGACTCCAACCTTTCTCTTAAGCCCCAGAGGAACGAAACCTTTGCGGATGCGATGCAGGCTTCTTCTGTCGGATCGCGACCACCCCTGGTCGCACCAAGCTGTAAAGCTTGGCTCTTCTGTCGGACCGCGACCACCCCTGGTCGCACCAAGCTGGAAAGCTTGGCTTCTTCTGTCGGACAGCGACCACCCCTGGTCGCACCAGGCTGGAAAGCTTGGCAAAAAGCTCCAGAGGAGCGCACGCTTCTTTTGTCGGACCGCGACCACCCCTGGTCGCACCAAGCTGTAAAGCTTGGCTCTTCTGTCGGACCGCGACCACCCCTGGTCGCACCAAGCTGTAAAGCTTGGCTCTTCTGTCGGACCGCGACCACCCCTGGTCGCACCAGGCTGGAAAGCTTGGCTCTTCTGTCGGATCGCGACCACCCCTGGTCGCACCAAGCTGTAAAGCTTGGTTAATCTTCGAATCCCAAAGGGATGCCATATAATAGGCAGTGTTCGCAAGACACTGTTCCGAGATCCCAACCAAAGATGAGCCCTGCAGGGGCGGTATATATTCTTCTGACTCTCTCTCAAGTAGAGTATTAATCAAATTGGAGGAGCCAAGAAAATAGAACTAAAATTTTAATTCGGGATTTCATCGAGATACAGTAAGGAATGACTAAGGTTTCCCTAGGATTAGACTAAGGACTATGATATCATTATTGTAAATAATATTTCAAAAAAAGATGTTTGCCAATACGGGATAAAAGACTCTTCAGTCGGAAGGTGGAGATTCTCTCCGCCCCAAGCGAAGCTTGGAAAATTATTCTTATCTTCAGTCATACGACTGAAGATGGCGGAGAGAATCTCCACCGTCCGACTGAAGAGGCCACCTTCCTTAAAAAAGTTAAACCCAAATAATGCAGTAGATCTTTGAGAATAGCACTATATTCTTTTGCAAAAGTAACTTCCATAATTTTCAGGAATATATATATTATATGCCT
>JAEKNW010000126.1 GCA_016838885.1 Candidatus Cloacimonadota bacterium | reverse complement strand
TTTTCAGGAATATATATATTATATACCTTCAAATTCTGTAAGTTATTTTGCTAAAAGAATCTGCACTCTTCTCTAAAGCTCTACTGCACCATTCGGGTTAAAATAAGAGTAAGATATAACAATTAATATTTAGGTCAACCATAAATAGTATATCATATACATAAGTTAATATGCTTTTAAGAGGTAAATAAGAATGTTCTGGAGATTAACCCCAAATAATGCAGTAGATCTTTGAGAATAGCACTATATTCTTTTGCAAAAGTAACTTCCATAATTCTCCAGAATATATATATTATATGCCTTTTATGGATGCACCCTCTGTGTCCCCTTCAAAGAAGGGGATTTTGCTGGAAGAATCTGCACTCTTCACCTGTGATACATAGCTTTCTACTTCGCTAAAGCTATGTAGAATGTATTAGCGAAGTATTACTAAAATTCTACTACATCATCCTGGTTAAAGGAAAATATTCCTAAAATAAATAACAGTAGGCAAACTTATATGAGCTTTGTTGATTTTTTTCCACACTTTCACTTAACAAGTCTTCCCAAGCCAAAGTATCAGAAAACCTTTCCAGGAGTGTCATTACCCTATCTTCATGTTCATCAAAAAAGAAGTGATCCTGGCTTCATTTGGTAAATTTAGAACTTGAATTACTGTACTCACTGCAACTGGAACTATCATCTTTAACCTCTCTTAATAACTGGGATTGTGGGCATCTTGCCCGCATTTTCTTCTTCTCCCTAACTGGGATTGTGGGCATCCCTGCCCGCATTTTCAAATATCATTGCGAAGCAATACCTTAATTTTTCACTCTTCACTTTTCACTTTTCATTTTTCACTTCTTCTAGTATCCCCAAATCCCTTCTGGCTTACTATCATCCACATCCACATGCATAAAGCCCTTAGAAATCCCTATCCTCTTGATTCCAACCTCTCTAAACGCATCAAATGCCTTTAATCTGTCTGCCATACTATCAAACCATATATCACAAGCTAAACCGTATATATGAGCTGAATTTGGCACACTGTTAGGTAAAGAATCATTATAAGCTTCATCACGATAACCACTTGAAATATGAAAGCTAACTCCTGCTATTGTTCTTGCCCTCTGAAGCTTATCCATAAATCGCTTCTGCATATAGGCCTTACCAGATGATGGACAGGCAAACTCCCACTTCTCAAAGTTCTCATATATACTCCAATCACTTACAAATTCATCTTTTTTAATCTCTTTCATTATTACCTCTTTAAACATCATTGCGACTTGTGAGGGCATAGCTTTAGCGACGCCTCAAGAAATACCGCAATTTTTCACTTTTCATTTTTAATTTTTCATTTAATTAATCTTCACTCAAATCAAAGATTATCACTATTTAAATTGTTGGCAAATACGCTTGCTAATGGGTGCGACAGTTTTTTTTAGGGCAAAAAAAACACTCCGAAGAGTGTTATAATACAAATATGAGGATTTCTAAAATAAAGCTTTATTTCTTAAATAAACGAGGTCTAATTCTTTGATATCAACCCCCAACAATATAACATCATCAATCGGAGGTAGTTCAATAAAAGCCGTTGTGGGATTAAAGATAAATTTTTCTCTTAATCCCATTAGAAGTCTTCCTAAAGCATTCTCTCCAAAATATTGATTTCCAATATCTTTTGCTCCCCATACGGAATCATCATAAACTAACTCAACAATGTTCTTGTTCTCAGTTAAAACAAACAAATCATGTAATAAATCCCAATTGTTAATCAGCTTCAATTCCAAACATAATTTCATAATCTTATACTTAACTTCTTCCCAGTCATCACGGGTATGTTTCAGATATTTCTTACTAATCATTTTTGCGGACATAGCATTAGTCTGTAACAAAATCTCTGCCTGAATTTTGCATTTATCAGGATATCTTAAAGCTTGATATAAAGCCTCTGAAGATTTCACTGTTATAAATTTCCACTCAATTGGATAACCACTAGCCATATTAGATAAACCACCAAAAGGCTCAGTTGTTTTTCTAAATGCTATTGTATTCGATTTATCGTATTCTCTTTTTTGTAACAATTTAATAATTCCTTTTCTTAAATAATGGTTTCCAATCTCCACCTGAATACCAAAACACTAAAGGGCATGTATTGGAGATATTTCTCCAAGTGAAGAAGTGAGTCCCAGTTCCTAAAGTTTTGTTTGATAACAAAGTACACCCTAGTGGTCTTATACTCTTTAATGATAGCGAGACTGTTTTATCCATTATTTCAATACCCTTTTTCAGTAATATTTCCTCATATCTCAACCGGTTCTCTGGTGATGAGAAAAAATCCTCTTTAAGCGGGAGATGCTCTTCACGAAATGCATATTCTTCATTACGCCAATCATTTCGGTCAAAATATTTCCCAATATTATCTAAAAAATATTGTCCTATTTCAGACTTGATCGGATACAATAAATTATATAATTTATTGCTTTCTTCTTCTCGAGGATCATTTTTTAAAATTACATAAGAGAAATAGTAATCAGCCATGATTTTATGGAATTCTTTTGAACTGTATTCCAATCTAGCGAATGTATTTTTTAATCCCCAGTTATGATAACATATGAAAAATGGGATAATCTTAATGCCTTTCTTAAAAATACTGTCTTTATTAATTTTAATAAAACTTTTTAAATCTTTATATAGTGTACCTCCAGTTGCAACAACATCATCAATATAGATGTGATATTTATAGCTACCAATATCAGAGCTGCAATTAATAGCAATATTAAAATTGTCAATTGAGTATCTTCTAAGAATATTTAATAATGATTGTTGAGATTTATCTTCTTTTTGAACCAGTATGAAATTTACTTCTTTAAAAAAATTTTCAGTTGTCCCAATAGAAAAAGTGTCTTTTATATCATCAACAATACTTATTAAAAATTCTTCTGCATCCTGCCTAGATAAATATGAATTTGGTAATAAATGTTTTAGTTCTTTAAGAATGAAAATCCTATCATCTTCAGAATCAAACTGGTTAATCCATCTTATTATATGCCATTTCTGCATACAATCATCTTCTCCTGCACGATAATCTTTAATAATCTCATAAACATTATCTATTAAATCACTTAAAACCTTGTTCTCAATTTTATAAGGATCTTTCATAACAACTCCTTCGATAATACTATTCATATTGATATTTAAACTCAAAATAATCTGGTTTAATCCCTCTACTTTTAGCTTCTTCCTCAATAAGCTTACATATTGCTTTGTTACCCTCAGAAAATTCACATAAGTAATAATGTAACAAATCTGGGATATAAGAAAACATAATTTTATTTTTTTTATCTGAAAACTTATTGCTTATGTACTGTGCTATTGCTAAAAGGTATTTTCCAGATACATCTATTCCGATATTAAAGACATATTTTGCAACTAAATCACCTTTCTCATCAAAATTGATAATAGCATTTTCAATAGCACTCTCGAGACTATAGAGATAAGCTTGAGTACGCCTGTCTAACAAACTAAAAGAAGAATATTTTCTTATGATATTGATTATTATAATTAAATCTATCCAGCAAAAACTAGTACCATAATATGTGTTTTTTCTAATTTTCCCTTGAACCTCATACTTTGAAATATCTTTGTTTCTCTTACCAGATGCTGCTTTATCAATTTCGAATGCAAAGTACAAAAACAACTGGTATTGTCCATTCAATTTATCATTATCGGCGAGTGGTTTTGCGATTTTATGAATAATTCTATATAAATTATCAAGTTCGAATTTATCACCAAAAATCTGAACTCTAGATTTATCCTTAGCATAAGAATAATAAAACATTCAAAAACTCCTTGTTTTACTTATTTATCTTCGATTTTAATCAGCTCTATGCAAATTACGACATTCTTATAAATATATCTGCTGCTTCTTGGATTTATGTATTGCTATATTTGTCGTTATTCTGTAGTATCATTTTCTATAGCTCAAAAGTTAACTTATTGTCTTATTTTTTATATGATAATCAATTCCATTGTCAATACAATATTTTACTACAATATCAGCTAACTCATTATAAAACTCTTTATATCCCTTATATTGAGACACTTTACTATTATAATGAAGTCTTCCAAAAATGATTTTATCAACAAAATTAATCTCATCTAAAATCTTATATATATCTTGCTCAATAATATTTGGAGTTGGGTATGGTTCAATACTAACCCAGGTATTAAATCCTTTTTCATGAAGATATCTTAAGCTATTGATCCTGTCCGAGTAACTCGCTGCATTTGGTTCCATAATTTTTCTAAAGTCTTCATCTAAAGAAATTAAAGTAATTCCATAAATATTACTTTTAGAATAATCTTCTAATTTAGTTGGTAATATTCCTTTTGTTAATGCGACTACGGGTATATCATTCTTGTTTAACATATCTATTATTTTTATACTCATTTCAATAACTTCAGGGTATCCTAACATAAATGGATCAGTGGTAAAGCATAATTGAACTGAAGTTATTCTATCTTTCATTTTTGGAATTTCTTTCCTCAATAAGGTCAAAGCGTTGCCAACTATTGCAGGTTCGCACCATTCTTCATAACTTTTTACTTTACCAAATCGCTTAGCTAATAAGAAAGCATAACAAGGATATAAACAGCCATGATAACACCCCAATACATGGTTTATTGTATAATCACCATACTCTACACCTGTTTTATAAAGTAGTGACTTTCTAGTAATTTCTTTCATTGCTACTCCCTTTGTTTGAAAGTTATTAAATCATCATTTCCTAATCCATTTTTTTTAGAACTAATTCTTTGTATAGTAATTTTACCTTTTTTCTCTAGATCTTTTAAAACTCTTCTAAAGTGTTTCTCAAAGTAAACAGTTTCATCAATATTATCTGCAACTAAATCTTCAAAGCTGATACTCTTGTTAATGTATTTTCTAAACAATATTTCTTCAATTTCTGAATTTTGAATTTCTTTATTATCCATTATTGTTATTTGATCTTGGTTTATTGATATGTATTCTACTTTCCCAAAATTTTTACTTGCGAATGATTCTTTCATTTTAATCGCAGCTAGAATATGATTTGATAAATGATACAGATAATAGTAGGTCCTCGAAGATTTTGAATCACAAATTCTATATGGGAAAACAAATTTAGAAATTTCCTTACATCTGCTTCTAAACAAATTAACTATGTAGTCTTCTTTTTCATAAGCACTCATTAATAAACTTTTTTCCCAATCGCTACTATCAAACAGTCTATCTATCTGATTAGTTAATTTTTCATGAGGAGATGCAAACCCTCTTATTAGATGACTATACATGAAATTAAATATAATTTCAACTTTTGGCAATGACATTATGGATCTAAAAATATCAAAATCTATGCTATACCCAAATGGATCAATAAAAAAAAGCTGTGCTTTATTTCTGTCAGTTTTTATTATGTCTTCAATCACTATATTAAAATTATCATTTATTAATTGAATTATTAATTTACCTTTAATCCCATAATTTTCTTTAGTGAAAATGATTCCTTCATTTTCGAATGATTTTTTCAAATTATTGAATGTTTTTTTATTTTTTTCAATAAGAACTAGTTTTGTTTTGTCTCTTAATCTTTCAGAGTTATCTATCAAGGATTTATAAAAAATAAGCGGTGAACCATCTAAAAATGTTTCACTATCTTTAAAATATTTACCACCTCCAGCAAAACAATCATAAATAGTAATAGTATTGTATTTACTCAAGATGAATACCCATAAATTAGAATATGCTTCAATAACTTTTAGCTTCATTTCTGTATGATCTTTAATTTCCCAATACACTAAACCATCTTTTTCCATAGTTTTAATTTTACTTGCCATAATACAACTCCTTTGATAGTATATGACAAAAATAAAACATAACATTTTTATTGTCAATAATTATTTTGTTTCTTTTACACCACCACTGTAGTAGTCCTACACTTCCAATGAAACGGTGGAAATGGAGTATGGTCCCCATTAACACCTACAGGCTTATCATTTTCATATCTGATTTGTTTTTCAGATACCCAGGGAGCAATCTTTTTAGTTTGCTCCTTTACTTCAGCTAATTCAGATTTAGTAGTATCAATACTAAGCAAGCTCTCCATAGTATCAATAGCTTCATCGAGTGGATAGACTCTATCCTCAGCTGCGAGTGCCTGGCATATCTCTGAAGTTCTATCGTCCATGACAACTAACAATCTATAACCTCTGGCACCTGCTTTCTTATAGCCTTCTAATCTTCCAAACTCTCTAATTCTTAGTCCAGTATGTTCAGCTAAGCCTTGCCAATAGACAGTTGATTGCTTGCCCAGGTGTTTAAATTGCTCCTGAAGTTTATTAGCAAGCATCTCTTTAGTATAGCCTGATGAAACAGCTTCTATCAAGCTTTTCTTAAAGCCTGCTTCCATATCAGTACCAAACTTATTACCAATCCAGAAGAGGTTCTGTTTATTGATCTGAGTCTCTAGTTTCTGTTGTCTTATCCCATAAAGACCTACTGAAATATTAGATTTAATATCCTTCACTGCATCATTAATACCTAATCGCATAGACTTTGTGGAAAAGCCTTTGTTTCCTGCCTTACAAGCGAAGCAAACTCTTGACTCATGTTCATATTGACTACCTGCACAATATCGTCTATATGGCTATTTTTAAGCCTCTCATGCTTAGATAAATCACTCAGCATCTGAATAGCCTGCTTAGCAGATACCTTTATCTGCCCCTTCCAGGCATTATTCAATACCCTGTAATACTCATACATCATTTTATCAAAGTGGTTCATTTCTTTTACTCGTCTAATTCGATATTTAATTGTATTTCAAATTCATGTATCAAATCAAAGAAATCATCTAATAGTTTTATGAATTCTTTGTCATCAATATTTAGGTGTCCTGGTTGTGATTGTATCATTCCTGAGGATGTAGCAGAATCCCTTAAATTGCTATTTTTATCATATACTTTTTTTAGGAGTTTGCAAATCTGTTCAGATTTTTCTTTCATAAGAATAACTACTCCGAATAATGTATATCCAAGCCAGTATCTACGAGTTAAAGAAAACTGAACAAAATCATTTCGGACATCAACAAATTCTTCAATTACCTTATTAAATTTTATCAAATTGCTTGTTTGAGAAAAATCTACTTGTCGTATATAGCTATGTATGTCATCCAGTTTTATCTGGAAATTACCTAGTTTCTCTAAAACATCAATTGTTTTAAAATACTTGTCTTCAAAGATTCTACCTTTTCTATTCATCTGATTCTTAAGTTCTTCCAATTTAATATTATAACTGTTTTGCTTACTATTTAATTTGTAACCACCCCAGATACCAACACCAGCAATAACTAAACTAACAAATATATTTATTATTTGCATTAAGTTTGTTAAAATATATTCTTTCATAAAAACCTTCCCATTCTTTATTTCCCTAACTTTCAATCTCTATTATCTTTAGTCAATCTATTTTATTATCTCTCCCAATCAGCTTCTTCTTTGTTTCTATCTTCCTCTCTTAAAAACTCTGTGAAACTCCTCTTAACCTCTGTGAAACTCTGTGTTAAGGCTCTTCTCTTTCTTAGTGCAATTCGTGTAATCAGTGGATAGATTTCTTAATTTCTAAAACTCCTCACCCTAACCCTACCTCTCCCCAGGTCATACTCCCCAAACCTCTCCAGACACCCCACAGTAGCATCAGGTCCATCAACATAGCCATCTGGATAAGTACAGTACTGACTAATCAGCGTAGGAGTATCTTGTCCATCAGGGAATAAGATCTTACCTGTTTCGATAGTAGTATCAGATCTTTCAATACGCAAGTTCTTATTCTCCCTGGTATTGATTTTCTTTTTCTTATAGCCAATAGTAAGATAGTTGTTTTCTTTAAGCCAGGTATCCATATCAGCTATAACTCTATCTTGACCAAAGACAGTTTCCATAGATCCCCTAAACTTAGCTCCATACTTCCTATTAAGCTCATTAAAAGCATCATAATAGTATTTAAAGAACTTAGAGTTCTCAGTTTGCCTTATCCAGCAGTGAATAACATAAAAGGCTCTCTACCCATTTTACTTGAGCGAAACTTCAATTATTCCATTCTTCTACTTTTTATCAATAAGTAAACTCCGCCTATCAAAAATAGTATGCTAACAATAAATGTAGCGAGAATATTTTCATCAGTAATTAAGTTTTTGTTTAATAAAATTGCTATCGGAGTAAAAATAGTACCCCAAATTAAGCCAATAATACCTGAAATTTTGTTTAATTTTTTTGAATTAATTTTCATTTTTCCCTCTTTAATTTTGTTATTAGTCCAAGTAATTGAAAATCTCATCATTTGTCAATATGATATTTGTAAGGGCTATATTGAGTTACATAATTTTCAGGAATATATATATTATATGCCTTTTATGGATGCACCCCCTGTGTCCCCTTCAAAGAAGGGGATTTTGCTGGAAGAATCTGCACTCTTCACCTGTGATACGTAGCTTTCTACTTCGCTTATACATACTACATAGCTTTAGCAAAGAAGTAAGCTATGTAGAATGTATTAGCGAAGTATTATCAAAGATCTACTGCATCATTAGGTTAAAGATAGGTTATTGGAAAAGGTGGCTTGATGGTTGAACAGTCTCTAAGGGGGGCATAGGTCAAATCTTCTTATTTATTTCATTCTTAATATTAGACAAGTTTGTAGATCTTTTAACAAGTGGGGTGTCATTTTTTTGATAGATATGTAGATTTTCTTCAAATGTCTTACGTCCATCATTTTTGTAAATAACTCCCAGCGGGAATGGCATAGTTTCGTAGGCTTTTTTAAAGGCTTTATCTCTATCTGTAGGATCATAATCTTCTTTCAGATAGTAAGTATTTTCTTCAAACCATTTATGAGTGTTAATCTTATTGAAAGAGACACATGGTTGAAAGATATCTACAAGAGCAAAGCCCTTATGGTTGATAGCTTTTTTCATAATTTCTTGTGTTTGTTCCGGATGGCCACAAAAGACTCTAGCCACGAATGTAATTTCTAAAGATATAGCTAAAGCAATAGGATTAAGTGGTCTTTCAAAGACTCCAAAGTTTTGGACAGGAGTTTCAAATCCGAAATTTGTTGTTGGGGAAGCCTGACCTTTGGTAAGTCCATAAATCATATTATCATGAACAAATAGGGTAATATCCGGGTTTCGTCTAGAAGTATGGAGAAGGTGATTCCCTCCTTCACCATACATATCTCCATCACCTCCAAAAGCAAGTACTGTTAGTTGAGGGTTTGCGGCTTTGATAGCTGTAGCTGGAGGAAGACCTCTGCCATGTAATCCGTTAAAGAAGTTAGAGTTTACATACTGTGGCATTTTAGCTGCTTGGCCAATCCCCGAGACTAAGACAAGTTCTTGAGGGGATAGTTTTAGTTCTTCTAAGACAGACATTATTTCTTTTCTTATCAAGAAGTTACCACAACCCGGACACCAGGCAATATCACTATTGTTTTTTATATCAAACTTGTTATTCATTTTTTCTCCTTATTGATAAGATTTGTTATCTTTTGCTTGAGTTCTTCAACTGAGAAGGGAAGTCCATTGTATTTTAGAATCTCTTCATCTATGGCAAAACCAGTAGTAGATCTGATTAATTGAGCCATTTGTCCGGATGAATTATTTTCTACAATAATAGTTTTATCAGCTTTATTAAGGTAGTCAAATGTATCTTTATGCAGAGGGTAGATCCAAGAAAAGTGAAGTAATGAGATATCTTCATTTTCTAGTTCTTCTAAGGCTTCTTTAAGGGTATTAAAGGTTGAACCCCAGCAAATAACAAGAGTCTTATAATTTTCTTTACCTATAAGTTTTGGAGGAGTAATATCTTTTTCTACTAACTTTAGTTTATGTTTACGTTTATCGACCATTTTAACACGAATATCAAAGTCTTCGGTAATATGACCACTTTCATCGTGTTCATCACTATCAACACAAACCAAACCCTTACCATGATTAGGAATTCCTCGAGGGGATAGGCCATCTTTAGTGAAAGCAAATCTCTGATAATCAGGGTTAGTCTTTACAATAGATTCTTCTATCTCAAAATTATCTAGATCAAAGTTTTCAATATTATATTTGCTGTCCACGAAGAATTGATCAGTGAGGATAAAGACAGGCATTTGGTATTTTGCTGACATATTGAAGGCATTTCGACTTTGATAAAAGGCTTCTTCTAAAGTACCTGGAGCTAAAATTATTCTGGGGAAATCACCATGTCCTGCATAGAGAACTAGGTTTAAATCTCCTTGTTCAGTTCTAGTGGGAAGGCCGGTTGCAGGTCCGGGACGTTGAGCAATATGCATAACTAAGGGAGATTCAATCATAGCACATAAACTAATTCCTTCACTCATTAAGGCAAATCCACCACCTGAAGTAGTAGCCATCGCTCTTGCCCCGGCATACCACGCTCCAAGTGTCATATTGATAACTCCAATTTCGTCTTCAACTTGTTCTACTATAATATCATTGTCTTTAGAGTAAGAAGCCATATTCTCTAAAACGCTGGTAGCAGGGGACATTGGATAAGCACAAACAAAGTTACATCCACCAGCAAGTGCTCCAAGAGAAACTGCTTCAGCTCCAGTGAGAAGCAAGTGCTTTTGAATTTTCTTTGATTTATCGATAGTGATTTTTATTTGCTCTAAATCTTTACCTATCTTGTGGCCTTTGCTAATTGCTATAATATTCTTATCTATAATATCTTGCTTTTTACTAGCAAAATATTCTGCTATAAAATCCTTACAAAGCTGAAGTTCAACATTTAGAAGTCCACAAATAAAACCTGCTGCTACAGTATTAGAGAAGATTTTGTTGCCAATCTCTTTGGCAATATCAGAGAAAGGAACTTCAATGCTCTTTTTATAAGTAGTCTTATCTTTTTCCCCAATTACTAGGGTTTGGTCTGTCAATCGTGATTTTAGGTGATCTACACTCTTATCGCTCAAGGGGATTAAGATATCAATCCGATTACGAAACCCATTCACTTCCTGAGAAGAAATTCTTATCTCTGTTGAATTAACTCCTCCTCTAACCCGAGACATAAATTCTGAAGTAGAAAAATAGTTATATCCACTTCTTTTGAGAAGCAAAGATAAGATACCTTCGATAGATTGTATTCCTTGACCAGCTTCTCCAGCTAGAACAATAACAACATCATTTTCAAATTTTGATAACATTAAAACTCCTTACTTGTGATTACTTTATTTACTTGGAAATTCAGACTTTAATTAAGAGTTTTGTCTTCTAATCCATTAATAATATATAAGTATTAAACCCGAATGGTGCAGTAGAACTTTGATAATACTTCGCTAAAGCTACGTATCACAGGTGAAGATAGTGCTATTCGCTTTTTCCCTAAATTCTACTGCATTATTTGGGTTAAATCCTGCTCTATGCTCTGCTCTCAGGTTATTTATGTAATAATCAAAGAACATAATTGAACATAAAAGACATCATTAATAATGAGAATAAATAATAAAACTGAATACCAGATAATAATTCACTGATTATTGTTCCAAAATATTACTAGTTATAAATATAAACTATACCCTAAGAGACAAAAAGCAACCTTTTTTTTTAAAACCGAATGCTCGGCATCAATTTCTACAAGCGAACACTGCCTATTACATTTTCATCCCTTGAGTCTTCATTATAGCAAAACTATTTGAGGAGAGAGCTTGATGGTTGAACAGTCTCTTGCATTTATACACCTACTTTTTTTAGTTTTTTCTTTACACATTTCTTGAGTAATAATAAATTAGCTGAAAATAAATTCAAAGGAAATAGTTATGGGATTAAGAGAAGTAAAAGAATGGCTAAATCCAATGCAAAAAGATGAGATTATCAAGCTAGTAGGTGATTTGTATAAAAGAAATAAGCAAGTACAAGAATATTTAGACTTTATGGTCAAACCTAATGAAGCAGAGATTCATAATCTATATCGGGAGAAGCTCATTTATGCATTTACATCCACTAGAAAAAAGAAAATTAGTTTGAAAGAAGCCAAAAAGGCAATAACTGATCTGAAAAAGTTTAATCCAAAACCAGAATATGTGGCAGACTTAATGATGCTGTATGTTGAGAAAGGGATAGATTTATATATCAGTTATGGTTATGGTGATTCAGATTATTTTTATAGCATAGGGAATACCCTCTTCGAAGCTTTGAAATATATGGGAAAATACAATATTGAAGAAATTTTCTACGAGAGGTTAAGAAAGATATATGATCTCTCTATGGATGTGGGATATGGATTTTACGACACTGTAATAGACCTGTATGGTAATTTTCTTTCAGATGATTTTTATGATGAAGATGACCATGAAGAGAGCACGGTCGGAAAAGCAATTGTTTTTGAGTTACCTAAAAAATAACTAAAAAGTTCTACTGCACCATTCGGGTTAAACCCAAATAATGCAGTAGACCTTTGCGAATAGCACTATCTTCTTTTGCAAAAGTAAGCTACATAATTTTCAGGAATATATAT